>NZ_JBPAOH010000168.1:0-16249 GCF_050875635.1 Tolypothrix sp. VBCCA 56010 | reverse complement strand
CACCCGTAGGGGCACGGCACTGCCGTGCCCCTACACGCGACGATATAATGTTGTACCGCATCTGAATGGGAACTGCTATACTACGAATTTTTCAGATATTTTTTATATGATTCACTGAGAAAGTTATTTAAATCCGAGTGCGATCGCCTTCTAGCCCACAGCTTTTATAATAAAAAACAATGCCAAATGCCTGTCGGATGGTGCTATTTGTTTATGATGTCATCCAACCTACGACAATATTTACCTAGCAGCGAAGAACTTTGCTGTTCCGACGATACACCTGTGGATAACGAAGACCAGAATTTTATCCCTAACTTTCTGCTGTTTTTACTAGAAGCGATTTGGAAAACTCGCCAAGATTGGTTTTTCGCTGTCGATATGGGAGTTTACCACACCACCGGAGTGAATCCTAGAGTCCCGGTTGTCCCCGATGGTTTTTTGAGTTTGGGTGTGGAAAGACGCAAACAAGGAAAATCTCGCAGAAGCTATGTTGTCTGGGAAGAAAATGATATACCACCAACGCTTGTTTTAGAGGTGGTTTCCTGGACACCAGGAGAAGAGTACGACACCAAAGCCGCAATTTATGCGAATTTGGGAGTATTATACTACGTCATTTATAATCCTGAATATTGGCAACGCGATCGCCATCAACCATTTGAAGTTTATAAGCTGATTGATGGTTCTTACGAATTGCAAAAAAGAGAACCATTTTGGATGCCAGAGATAAATTTAGGAATTGGGCGTAGACGCGAAGCGGCTTGTCGTTAGACATCGCCTGACCCTTCTAGAATTATTCAACGCGAAGTTTTATCTTGGTATGATGAGCAGGGGAATCGCTACCCAACGCCAGAAGAACAAGCTCAACAGGCTCAACAAGCGATACTTGATGCGATTCCTCGTTTACTGCAAATGGGGTTAGGTATTGAGCAAATAGCAGAGGTGTTGGGACTGTCAATCGATATCGTCCGCGCAGAAGTTCAAAAATAAGGATATCATTTCCCTCGTTACTGGGCTGCTGCCTCGAACTTTAAAGGCGGAGCCTTAATGATAGCATTCCCATGCAGAGCATGGGAACCAGGAAGTTACTGCGGATCTAAGCGCAGCACAGCCATAAAAGCTTCTTGCGGTACATCCACCGTACCCAAAGATTTCATCCGCTTTTTACCCTTTGCTTGTTTCTGCAAGAGTTTCTTCTTTCGGCTGATGTCACCACCGTAACATTTTGCCAACACATCTTTCCGCAAAGCGGGAATATGTTCGCTAGCGATAACCTTACTACCGATACTCGCTTGAATTGGCACTTTAAATTGGTGTCGCGGAATCAATTCTTTCAGTTTTTCAGCCATCGATCGCCCAACACCGTAAGCTTTATCACGGTGGACAATCATTGCCAAAGAATCCACCGGATCGCCGTTAATCATGATATCCAGCTTCACCAAGGGATTTTCGCGATAACCGATGATGTGATATTCCATACTTGCGTAACCACGCGATCGCGATTTCATTTGGTCAAAGAAGTCGGTGACAACTTCCGCCAAAGGTATCTCGTAAGTCAGTGTGGTGCGTCCTTTGGTAAGATACTTCATATCTTTAAAGACACCGCGTCGATTTTGCGACAACTCCATCAAAGTACCTACATACGTTTCCGGCGTAATCATTTCTACCTGAACGTAAGGTTCTTCTATCTTTTCGCGGTCATTGGGCGCAGGTAAACGGCTGGGGTTATCGATGTACAGTACTTCACCCTTATTTGTAGTCACCCGGTAAACTACTGACGGCGCTGTAATAATTAAATCTAAATTATACTCGCGTTCCAAGCGTTCCTGGACAATTTCCATGTGCAGCAACCCCAAGAACCCGCAACGAAAGCCAAATCCCATTGCGCTAGAAGTTTCTGGTTCGTAGTGCAGTGCGGCATCGTTGAGTCGTAGCTTTTCTAAAGCTTCTCGCAAGTCTTCAAATTGGTCAGCATCGATGGGGAACATCCCACAAAAGACCATCGGTTTCGCTTCGGTGTAACCAGGCAAAGGTTCCGGAGCTTTTTTCGCACTGAGGGTAATTGTATCACCAACCCGTGCATCAGCTACAGCTCTAATCGATGCGGCTAAATAACCAACTTCCCCAGCGTGGAGTTCATCAACTTGCTTTTGAGTGGGAGAAAGTACACCTAACTCATCAATATCGTATTCTTTACCCGACACCATCAAATAAATGCGATCGCCTTTTTTCAGTCTGCCATCCATCACCCGAAAATAAACAATCACTCCCCGATAGCTATCGTAGTAGCTATCAAAAATCAACGCCCTTAAAGGTTGATCTATCGTATTCTGTGGGGGTGGTACGCGCTCCACAATTGACTCTAAAATTTCATCGATGCCAATTCCTTCTTTAGCAGAAGCAAGAATCGCGTTACTGCAATCTAGCCCGATAATTTCCTCAATTTCGCTAATTACCCTGTCTGGTTCTGCCCCAGGCAAGTCTATTTTATTCAAAACTGGGATAATTTCTAGATTATGCTCTAGTGCTAAATATACATTCGCCAAAGTTTGCGCCTCTACACCTTGGGAAGCGTCAACTACCAAAAGTGCGCCTTCACAAGCCACCAAACTGCGCGATACTTCATACGAGAAATCAACATGCCCAGGAGTATCAATTAAATTCAGTATATACTCCTGACCATCTTTTGCCTTATAATTCATCCGGGCAGCTTGCAGCTTAATTGTAATGCCGCGCTCCCGTTCTAAATCCATGTTGTCGAGAAACTGTTCCTTCATCTGCCGCTGTTCCACCGTACCAGTGGTTTGCAGCAAGCGGTCAGCAAGGGTAGATTTCCCGTGGTCGATATGAGCAATAATACAAAAATTGCGAATGCGAGCTGCGGGAACGTCAGTCATATACTTCTTTAATTAAGCGGCAACCGAGTAAGATATGCAATTTACTTCATGTATTGTAATGCTTTCTCAACGGGGAATGGAAAATGGGGAGATGGGGGGATGGGGGGATGGGGGGCGGGGGGGATGGAATTTCTTTCTATTCCCAATGCCCAATGCCCATTGCCCGATGCCCATTGCCCAATGCCCAATGCCCAATGCCCAATTAAGAGAAATATGAAGGTCTATATCTATAGCATCTGGTATTGAACAACCATCGGCGTACAATAAACATGAAGAAGTGCAAAAAGTACACACCCCTTCGGGGCGATCGCACGAGCGTGCGATCGCCCGGAAATTGCTGATTGACAACAGAAAATTTATAGAGCTATTGTTTTGTCAGGATTCTCTAAAAATTGTGAGTTCATTCCACGCTTACTGCTACTTTGGCAGTATAAGTCGAAAATCGAACTCCAAGAAACGAAGACTTGTCAAATCAACTACTTGTGTATGATTGTCTTCTTCACAAAGCCTTTGACAAGATGAATTTCTCCTTATACAAAGCTATGAATATCAAACAAAAAGCTACCGATGCGGAAAATAGACAAGCCGATAAGGTAGAAATCGCTATCCACCTTGATTCTGAGTTAGTAGAGCAAATTCAGCATTTGACCAACGATCCCAGTAAAGTGATTGAGGTGGCAATTCGTCAGTGGTTGCGCGGTGAAGTTCCCAGAGATGATGAACTGACGCGTACTCCTTACCGTACACCTGTTCCACCACGCGGGGAATGGAATGATTGACTTATCCGAGATAAATTATAAACAGAGGATGAATTTATGTAAATTAATGTAAATTTTTTTGTCGAAGATAACAGATAGGCGAAAAAAACATTGCGAGTCTGGCACAGCTGTAATAAATTATGCCAAACTTTAAGCAGCTTTTGCTAAACTCTTGCGGAGTCTCGTTTGTTTATCTAGCTCAAGTCATGAGTATTACTGCCAACTCCCAACTTGCGAATCTATTGTCGAAGAATCTGAAATCTATTACAAGTATTGCTGACAACTCAGTACCAACTCTCGGTTCGGAGTTGGTGTACACCCAAGACATCACAGGAGATTACCTGACATTTTATTGGAGTGCAGGCGATCGCTTAGGGATAAATTCTGAGCAAATAATAGGCGATCTAAATCGGGATGAAATTTTCGCCCCGGTGGAAAAGGTTGCCTATTTGCAACGTTTAGGGCGAATTGTCAAAAATTTGGTACCGGAAAGGTGTCAATGCTGGTTTAGCTATCGTCAGGAATTATTTGAGTTGGAGTTGGTAATCAGCCCAATTATGCCGACCTTAGGCACAGCCACGACAACAGTTTTAGTAATGGGACGATTGCTACAAACAAAAAGCAACAAAAAAGCAGTACATCTGCCAGCCCCACAACCAACAGAGTTAGAGTTAGCTTTAAGTTCGCATCAATACCGAAAGCTGATAAGTCAAATTACCAGAAATATTCGGCGGACATTAGATTTAGATATTATTTGGCAACAAACAGTTGACAGTTTAGGAAAAGCACTGCGGTTAGAGCGCTGTATTATCTGTCCATACCAAAAACACAGCACAAAGGTATCGATAATAGCAGAGTATCACAAGCCAGAATTTGACTCAATGCTAGGCTTAGAAATAGATTTAGCAACTGAAGGTGCATTTGCTCAAGCTTTAGCAACCCTAGAACCAATTGTTGAAAATAAGCCCAAGCATAGAAAGTTTGGGCAAGAGAAAATTTTAGTAGTTGCGACTTGCCATCAAGACCAACCGAATGCTTTAATAGCCGTCAGTTTGCGCTCAGAGTGCAGCAAGTTGACTTCATTAGAATTAGACTTGGCAAAAGAAGTAGCAGATCAATTAGGAACAGCGATCGCTCACGCCACATTATATAAAGAATTAGAAGCAGCGCGTCAAAAAGCCGAAGAAGCCTCGCGTCTGAAAACCGAATTTCTCACCAATGTATCCCACGAAATTCGTACCCCCCTAAATGGGATGATCGGCTTTCAACGGCTGATTTTGGACGGTATGGCAGATGATGTTGAAGAACAAAACCAATTTTTGCTAGAAGCGCATAAATTATCTCTACACCTACTCGATATCATCCAAGACATCTTAGACTTTGCCAAAATCGAAGCCGGCAAAATGGATCTCGAACTCCGTTCAGTAAATATGGACGAGTTATTGAGTGATGTGGGAAATTCCATGCACATGCAAGCCGAACAGAAAAACCTCAGCTTCGAGATGCAAACCCCCGATACCTCCGATGAAATAATTGTCCACGGTGACTATCTGCGTCTCAAGCAAGTAATCATCAATTTAGTTGGCAACGCCATAAAATTCACTCATGAAGGTGGTATAACTCTCAGCGCTGACGTAGTTCGCAAAAAAGTAGTATTTCAAGACCAGCAATTTCCTGGTATGGTCAGAGTGCGTGTAGCAGACACCGGTATTGGCGTTTCTTTAGATAAACAAGACAAACTCTTCCAATTATTCTCGCAAGTAGATGGTTCCCGTACTCGCCAATATGGTGGTACAGGTTTAGGATTGGCAATATCTCAGAAGCTAGTAGAAGCAATGGGTGGTGAAGTCAATTTTTACAGCTTAGGCGAAGGGCTTGGTTCAACCGTCACATTCACAGTACCTTTATATCAACAGCCAGTTATGGTTTTACCGAGTGAAATTGACACCCCAGATTAACTAAATGGGCGTAATTAACATAAAATCTACTTTTTCTTCGTAGTGAGCGGTTTACCCTTCTCTTCGAGACGCTGCGCGAACGGGTTCGCCAGTCGCTCATGGGGGAAACCACGCCAGATGCTTCAAGCCGGGAGACCCGCCCAACGCAATGGCTCCCCTTGGCGTTAGCCTCTCCCTTTGGGAGAAGACCGCGCTGGCTCACCGCTCATATCTTAGATTTTAATCGATAGAGCCGCTCACTACATCGTTTAGCTATTCCAAGATTCTGCTTGAATTAGCAAAATTTTAGTAATTTGTCAAGAGTTGATAGCAAAGGATAACCGACAAACAACGAAAAGCAATTTAGCTGCAATTGGATCTACGATCAATTTAATAAAGCGAGAAAATAAAATCTTAAAGCATGGGGCATGGGGCATGGGGCATGGGTAATGGGTAATGGGTAATGGGTAATGAGGAAAGAATTATTACCAATGCCCTATGCCCAATTACCAATGCCCAATTACCAATTACCCATTACCCAATTCCATCATTTATTTACGAGGTCTAAACTTATGGAACTGACAACTGATAACGTAGAAACAGTCTTGGATGAATTACGCCCATATTTAATGTCTGATGGTGGCAACGTGGAACTGGTAGAACTCGATGGTCCTGTTGTCAAGCTTCGGCTGCAAGGTGCCTGTGGTTCTTGCCCAAGCTCCACAATGACACTGAGAATGGGTATTGAGCGCCGTCTGCGCGAAAAGATTCCAGAAATTGCCGAAGTGGAACAAGTAATGTAAAAGTTAGGAGGAGCGGAGTTAGAAGTTATGAGTTTTGACTTAACTTTTGACTCCTAACTCTTAAACGCCAGGTTGCTCAACGGGGGGAACCCCCGCACACAACTGGCTCCTCCTAACTATGCCATATGTCTCAACCCCTTTACGTCGCCTTTATCTGGCATCAACATCAGCCGCTGTACAAATCTCCTGACAGCGGCGTTTCTGTGAAAAGTAGTCAACATTACCGTCTGCCTTGGGTGCGTTTGCACGGCACTAAGGATTATCTCGATCTGGTGCTACTTTTAGAAAGGTATCCTAAGTTACACCAAACGGTGAATTTAGTTCCTTCGCTGATATTGCAATTAGAAGATTACGTTGCTGGCACTGCTTTTGACCCTTACTTAGAAGCGAGTCTGACACCCGCTGAACAACTGACGACTCAACAGCGGGAATTTATCATCGAACATTTTTTTGATGCCAATCACCACAATTTGATCGATCCGCATCCTCGCTATGCTCAGTTGTATCAGCAAAGGCAGGAACAAGGACAAGATTGGTGTTTAGCAAATTGGCAATTGCCAGATTACGGCGATTTGCTGGCTTGGCACAACTTGGCGTGGATCGATCCGCTGTTTTGGGACGATCCGGAAATTGCGGCTTGGTTAAAGCAGGGCAAGGATTTTAGTTTAGGCGATCGCCAACGCATTTACTCTAAACAGCGCCAAATCCTCAGCCAAATCATTCCGCAACACCGCAAAATGCAAGACGCTGGGCAATTGGAAGTAACGACCACGCCTTACACTCACCCGATTTTGCCTCTACTTGCCGATACCAACTCCGGACGGGTTGCAGTGCCAAATATGACATTGCCCCAAACCCGCTTTCAATGGGCAGAAGACATTCCCAGGCACTTGCGGAAATCGTGGGATTTATATCAAGACCGCTTTGGGCGAGAACCGCGTGGATTGTGGCCCTCAGAACAATCAGTCAGTCCGGCGATACTTCCGGATATTATTAAACAAGGATATAAGTGGATTTGCTCAGATGAAGCAGTCTTAGGGTGGACAATAAAACACTTCTTCCACCGTGATGGGGCGGGGAACGTGTTGCAACCAGAATTACTTTACCGCCCGTATCGTTTAGAAACGACCGCTGGTGATTTGGCGATCGTCTTTCGCGACCACAGGTTATCAGACTTGATCGGCTTTACCTACGGGGCAATGCAGCCAAAACAAGCCTCCGCCGATTTAGTGGGACATTTACAGGCGATCGCCAAAATGCAAAAAGACCGCCCCAGCGAACAACCTTGGTTAGTTACTATCGCCCTAGACGGCGAAAATTGCTGGGAATTTTATCCCCAAGATGGCAAACTTTTCTTAGAAGCCTTATATCAAACTTTAAGTAACGAACCAAATCTGAAACTCGTTACCGTCTCCGAATTTATCGAACAGTTTCCCCCCACAGCAATTATCCCCGGAAATCAACTGCATAGCGGTTCTTGGGTAGATGGCAGTTTCACCACCTGGATCGGCGATCCCGCCAAAAATCGCGCTTGGGACTACCTCACACATGCCAGACTTACCCTCGCCAATCATCCAGAAGCGACTGAAGAAAACAATCCCGAAGCCTGGGAAGCTTTATACGCTGCCGAAGGTTCCGACTGGTTCTGGTGGTTTGGTGAGGGACACTCCTCAAATCAAGATGCCATGTTTGACCAGTTGTTCCGCGAACACTTGTATGGCATTTACAAAGCGTTAAATGAACCTATACCCTCGTATTTGAAAAAAGAAGTAGAAAACCACACAGCAAAGACAGATCATCGCCCACAAAGCTTTATTCATCCAGTAATTGACGGCAAAGGCGATGAACAAGACTGGGACAAAGCCGGACGCATAGAAATCGGCGGGGCGCGGGGGACAATGCATAATAGCAGCGTCATCCAGCGACTTTGGTATGGCGTGGATCACCTGAATTTCTATCTACGGGTAGATTTAAAAAGTGGCGCCGCACCAGGGCGAGATTTGCCAGCAGAGTTAAATTTGCTTTGGTATTATCCTGATAAAACAATGCACAACAGCCCGATTCCCTTAGCGGATGTGCCGGATGCAGCACCAGTTAATTATCATTTCCACCATCATTTAGCAATTAATTTGCTGACGCAATCGATTCAGTTTCGCGAAGCTGGGGAAAATTATCAATGGCTTCCCCGTTTCAATCGCGCTCAAGTAGCTTTAGATACTTGTTTAGAAGTGGCGGTACCGTGGGCAGATTTGCAAGTTCCACCAGATTATCCCCTGCGCTTGATTTTAGTGCTTTCCGATGAAGGGCGTTTCAGCAACTATTTGCCGGAAAATACTTTGATTCCGATTGAAGTACCGTAGGGAATTGGGAATTGGGGAGGCAGTGCCGTGCGGAGGTTCCCTCCGTTGAGGCACCTGCCGTCATGGGACAAGGAGGACAAGGAGACAAGGAGACAAGGAGACAAGGAGACAAGGGGACAAGGAGAATAATTCTTCTTTCTCCCCATCCCCCCATCCCCCCCTCTCCTTGTCTTCCCCCACTCCCCCCCTCTCCCCACTCCCCATCCCCTGGAGGATTTTGCAAAGAAACGGTAATGCTATTGGCGTAAAAGAATCTTTATCGTTAAATTAAAGACATTTAGCAGCTTTTCAGCAAAACCCCCCTAATAGCCTGATGAATAGCTTTCCTCCGAAAACGTCAAATTTTCATGCGGATATTTTAAAGCAGACTCAACTTGGTCAACTGTGCGGTCAAGCGCAGTTATTTCGCGATCGCTATGCAATATTGAAAATATTGGGCAGAGGTGGTTTTGGCATCACGTTTCTCGCCAAAAACATGATGTTACCGGGGAATCCTCTGTGTGTGATTAAACAGCTTTGTCCCAAGGTAAGTAGTCCGAAAAGCTGGCAACGAGCGTGTTCGCGCTTTGAAAAAGAAGCAAAAACTTTAGGTCAGCTTGGCAGTCATTCTCAGATTCCCATGCTTTTAGATTACTTTCAAGCAAATGAGGAATTTTATTTAGTTCAAGAATACGTGCCCGGTTCTACTTTGGCAGGGGAAATCAAACGCACTGGTCCCAAAAGCGAAACCGCAGTTAAACAGTTTTTGCACGAATTACTGCCAGTATTGCAATACGTTCATAAACATCATGTAATTCATCGCGATATTAAGCCCCAGAACTTACTACGCTGTAAAGATGATGGACGGGTAGTTTTAATTGATTTCGGCGCAGTTAAAGAGAAATTAATCGAAACTAGTGACAGCGAAGAACATAAAAGCGTCTCAACAAATTTTGTCGGGACTATGGGATTTGCCCCACCAGAACAGTTTTCCCTGCGTCCAGTTTATGCTAGTGATATTTACGCAGTCGGAGTAACTTGCCTTTATCTGTTAACTGGCAAAGCACCTTTTGAATTTGAGTATGACTCGAATACCGGTGATATCTGTTGGCAAAAACATGTAGACATCAGTGACCACTTTGCTCAAGTTTTGGGCAAAATGGTGAAGGTGTCGTTATCAGAGCGTTTTCAAACAATTAATGATGTCATGTCTTCTTTAGGCTTGGAAAGCTATTTGCCGACTTTGACGAATTGTTTAACTACCCAACCCAAGAAAGGTAAAAGTATTGGAAACGCAGAATCCTCTGATTACCTGTCACCTGTAGCACGCACCGCTAGCGCTATTCGCGAATGGAAAGCAAAGCTTAATGCCAAAAATCATCCGAAATTTAGGGGTTGCTTACCTGAAGTATCTAATTAATAATAAAAATTAATAATTAAAACAGATTTTTCATATATTTGTCGATGCGATCGCCACCTGTAATGGTCGCTACATCAAGCAGATATAAAATTATATTACACAATCATTAGATAAATATTAAATTAAAAGTTTTCAGACTATATTTACACGAAAATAATTATAGTTAGAAAAACTTAACTTCTCTCTCATAAATATCTCTACAGGCAGATAGCGTTAACTATCTGCCTATTTCGACTTCCCAATCGCTTTCACCGACTAAAGGCGGTAATTAATGTGTCAAACAAATGAATGCGATTCACATACTCAAGAAAGCACATCGCTAAAAACACCACAAGTTGACAAATCATCTCTTAGTAACTTGCGAATACTTGTAGTAGATGACAATATCGATTGCCTGTATCTGGTTAAAGTTATTTTTGAAGATTATCAGGCACAGGTGAAGACCGTAACATCGGTGGATCAAGCCATTGAAGCGATAGAAGAATCAAAGCCAGATGTTTTAATCAGCGACATCTGTATGCAAGGTAAAGATGGTTATTCGCTGATTCGCTCTATCAGACGCTTTGAAGCTAAGATCGGAGGATTTCTTCCTGCACTTGCTCTGACGGGTTATGCACATCCGCAAGCGCGTGCGAAAGCTTTTGAAGCTGGCTTTCAGGAACTTATTTTTAAGCCTTTTGACCCCGATAAGCTAGTTGCAGAAGTGGCAAAACTTACACAACTACGCTATTCATCTATTAACAAACAAACATTTTTACTCAATTCAGTGTCAGTAATGGAAACTTATAAAAAAGTTTCAATTAACACTAAAAGAATTGCGAAATGCCAATGTATAAACTAATTTGAGAAAATTAAGAATCAGAAAAAAATTTTTGTTCAGATTATTGTATAATCGGGAGAATAATAAATCATACGGCTCTCTTGGTTTTCCGGAGTTTAGGAAAACTGACTATTAATTGCATTCCGTATACTAATAAGTAATTCCCCACTCCCCAAAACCTGGGTTATCTACCAAAAGTACACGAGAGCCAATTTTATTAAGGGAAAATTTGGGGCAAACTTAGCATCATTTGTCAACAAGAAGGGGGTAGGGTGTAGGGTGTAGGGTGTAGGGAGAATTAGCTCTTTCCTTGCACCCGCCACGCTCTTCAAGACCACCAAATCGGAGATTTTGGTGGGGGCTTGTACCCTATAGGTTCCGGGGCGGGGTGTATACAAATGCCAAGTTTTCTCATTCTTCGCCCCACACCCTACACCCCACACCCTACACCCTAGTTTTGGTCACGCAGTCGCGCCCATCAGATCATGATCTGCTGCATAAATCCCGATTGCCCAAATCCCCTAAATCTTGAAGGAAAGAAGTTTTGTCAAACATGCAGCACTCCTCTCGTGCCACTGTTGCGAAATCGTTTCCGTGTAATTCGAGTACTTTCAGATGAGGGTGGATTCGGCAGAACCTATCTATCAGAAGATATCGATAAACTTAACGATCGCTGCGTCATCAAGCAATTAGCGCCAAAATTTGAAGGCAGTTGGGCGCAAAAAAAAGCAATGGAGTTGTTTCAAGCAGAAGCAAAACGACTGCAAGAACTCGGACAACATCCGCAAATTCCAACTCTATTAGCTTATTTTGAGCAAGACGGCTGTCTATATTTGGTGCAGCAGTTTATCGACGGACACAATTTATTAAAAGAGTTGCAGTTACGGAAAGGTTATAACTATCAGGAAATTAAACAAATATTGATAGACTTATTACCAATCTTGAAGTTTATCCACGATCGCGGAGTCATTCACCGAGATATCAAACCGGAAAATATTATCCGATCTCAAAGTGACGGGCGATTAAATTTGATAGATTTTGGGTCTTCAAAACAGTTAACGGCAAGAGTACAAAATAAAATTGGCACTTCAATTGGTTCGCATGGCTATTCCCCGATTGAACAAATTAGGGATGGAAAAGCTTATCCATCTAGTGATTTGTTTGGTTTGGGTGCAACTTGCTTTCATCTGCTAACGGGAATTTCTCCTTTTCAGTTGTGGATGGAATATGGGTATGGCTGGGTTACAGATTGGCGGCAATATTTAAAAAGTCCGATTAATAATGAATTGGATTGGATTCTCGACAAGCTGTTAAAAAAAGAGATTCAGCAGCGCTATCAATCAGTTGATGAAGTTCTCAGAGATTTAACTCAAAAACAGTTACTGCAAGTACCAGCAACAACTCGATACTCGGCTGTAAAACCGCCACCAACTCAAGCACCATCTTTACCAAAACAGTATGCAGTACTGAGAAATTTCTTTTTGATAGGTGGTGTAATTATGTTATTGGGATTAGGAGATGTTTGGTATAAGCAATCTCGCCGTTTAGAAACCAGCTTATCGTCTAGTTTGAATCAACCAAAGATTAATCCTGATAGCATAGAAGCGATTTTAAGACATCCTTCACCAATTAACTTTGGGAACTTTTCTTTAACCGAAACACTCAATGGTTTTCATAACTCGGTTTTGTCTGTCGCCATCAGTCCAGATGGTAACACTATTGCCAGTAATAGCGATCGCGCTATCAAAGTATGGAATCTGGCAACCGGAGAGGAAATTTATACCCTAAAAGGTCATTCCAACAGGGTTAATGTCCTCGCTATCAGCCCAGACGGACAAAAACTGGTTAGTGGTAGTGAGGACAAAACAGTTAAAGTATGGAATCTCGATACAGGACGACAAGTTCGCACTCTTGTAGGGCATTCTGATTCAGTTCATGCCCTTGCCATCACCGCCGACGGCAAGACTCTTGTTGATGGTAGTGATGACAATACTATCAAAGTCTGGAATCTCGATACCGGCAGAAAAATTCGCACACTCAAAGGACATTCATTCTGGGTTCGGTCTGTCGCCATCAGCCCAAATGGAAAAATTCTTGCCAGCGGTAGTTTTGACAACACCATTAAACTTTGGCATCTGGCAACCGGTGAGGAAATTCGCACCCTTATGGGGCATTCCCAAACCGTGACATCCGTCGCCATCAGCCCTGATGGTAAGATGCTTGCCAGTGGCAGTCGCGACCAAACGATCAAATTGTGGAATCTTACCACCGGTCAGCAACTTCGTACACTCTCCGGGCATTCCAAAACAGTCACATCCCTCGCTTTTAGTGCCGATGGCAAAATTCTTGCTAGTGGCAGTCGCGACCAAACGATCAAATTGTGGCAGATCGATACCGGAAAGCAAATCCGCACCCTTTTGGGACATTCCCAAACTGTGACATCCCTTGCCCTTAGTCCCGATGGCAAAACCCTTGTCAGCGGTAGTGAGGACAATACCATCAAGATTTGGCGAGTGTCTAATTAGGGAATGGGGGAATGGGGGACAAGGAGACAAGGAGACAAGGAGAATAATTCTTTCTCCCCCTCCCCTTGTCCCCCCCTCTTTCCATCCCTAATGTCAATGCCTAATTTTTTGCGATTAGGAGAAAAAAGATAACAAAATGTGGCAGAAAATTTGGAATGCGATCGCTTTAATGAGTAGATAAAGGTATTTCCACAACACCTCCAATGCTGAGTTCTATCTTTAAAGAGCGCAGCATTGAAGTTGTTTAACTGCGGAATCTGTAAGGTCTGTAAACCATGACTTACTTCAAAATTAAACTTTTCACTGGTGCTGCGATCGCGCTTTTGGGATTTGGCGCAATTTTCTATTGGGAGTTTCCCTTAGCTGCATCTGGTTCTAATCAGCCTTTAAAGACACTTGGGGAAACCTTTTCGCCCAACTTGACGTTGAAAGGACATTCCGATTCAGTTTGGGCTGTCGCTATTAGCCCTGATGGGCGGACGCTTGCTAGCGTTAGTACTGACAAGACCATCAAACTGTGGAATCTGGCGACGGGACAGGAACTCCGTACCCTAAAAGGGCATTCTGACTGGGTTAATTCCGTCGCTTTCAGTCCCGATGGCAAAACTCTTGCCACTGGCAGTAGTGATAAGACTGTCAAACTGTGGGACTTGGCTACCGGACAAGAAATCCGCACTTTCAGGGGACATTCAGTTTCAGTTCAGGCGATCGCTTTTAGCCCAGATGGGCAAAGTTTAGTTAGTGGCAGTTGGGATCAGACAATCAAACTGTGGAATGTTACTACCGGAGTGGTTATCCGCACGCTGAAAGCGAATTGTGATGTAGTTACATCTGTCGCTATCAGTCCTGACGGCAAAACTCTTGCCAGTGGTAATAATTTTGACAGTACCATAAAACTGTGGAATTTGGCAACAGGAAAAGAAATCCGCTCATTAAAAGGTCATGATGCCGCTGTTAATTCTGTCGCCTTCAGTCCAGATGGACAGACTCTTGCCAGTGGCAGTTGGGACGACACAATTAAATTGTGGAATTTACCTACCGGAGAAGAAATTCGCACCCTAACAGGTCATAGCGATAAAGTTTGGTCTGTTGCCTTTAGCCCCGATAGCAAAACTTTAGCTAGTGCTAGTTGGGACGACACTATCAAATTGTGGAATCTAACTACGGGAGAGCAAATCAGCACTCTAACTGGACATGTCAACAGAGTTTGGTCTGTCGTTTTTAGTCCCGATGGACAGCAGATTGCCAGTGGTAGTAAGGACAAAACTATCAAGATTTGGCGGATGTCTCAGTGAACTACCACACACTTTTGCTACGCGGTAAGTGTGGGCTTCCCAATTCAACGGGAATAGCCTTCAGAACACAGTCGTTCTATTGGTCTTACATTCCCTCCAAGGGCAGGAGTCCTGGTTCCCAAGACCCAAATCTTTTTCTTGCAACATGTACCGTTTAGCTTGGTTTTCGCTTATGGCATTGATGGTCAAGATGTCTCATTATATCAGAGATTTGCTCGTTTCCTCATCCATCCCCTCACTGCACAAAAGAGCGCTTGAAGAGTCAGACTGTTTGGGGATGGAATCGTCATCTCACTCGTCTTTCATCCCTGAGCCAAATCTGCATCCGCATGGCGGGGGACTTCCCGCCTGTTTAGTTAAAATTAGAAAACAGTCAATCGGTATTTACCGCGTTGAAGTGAATTACTAGAAATCACCACTACGTAGTAAGTTTCATCTTTAGGCAACCTAGCTCGGTCAATTAAAGCACTGTACTTGCCATCTTTGGCATTATCAGCGGCGACTATTTTGCCTTGAGAATCCAGCAACACTATATAAGGAGAAAATTCTTCATAGACACTATCTACACGAATACTAACAAGTTGGTCTTTTTTGCCTTGAAACTTGGAAATATCGTAAACGCTGCCATCTTGCCTTCTTAGGCTTTGAGGTGTCAGTTCGCTTTGGGAGTCTAGACTGTAGCTAGCTCGGTCATTTCTGAGTGCGAGACTGTAGCGACCTTTATCGCCAGGATTTTGACTAGTGACTGCGATCGTATAAGTACCGTTTGCAGGCAGTCGGACAAATACGAAAGCATCTTTAACTTCACTGGCTCCCCCACTGCCTCTTTTTAACAGAACGTTGTTGTTGGGGTCAAGCAAAAACATGAACGGATCTAAGCTTAGGTTATTTGAGCGGCGTTGATCGACACTGCCACCTAGTCTAATTTGGATCAGTTGGTTTGCTCTGCCTTGAAACTGGTAGAAATGAAAATATCTACCTTGAGACTTAAAGTCACCCGGAGCCAAAACACCGAAGGCGATATCTACAAAGTTAATTTGCTTGTAATTAAGTCTTCTAGATGGAGAAACAGGCGAATTTTCTACACTTCGATTAGTAGCTGGCTTGCGATCGCCCCGTCTTGAAGGAACACGAGGTTGTGAAGGCTCCGGTGTCGGGTTGGAATACGTCGGTGTCGATGGTCTAGGTGTAGATGTACGTGCTGGTGGTGTCGGTTCGGTATTTACAGGATTAGTTCGTCTCGGTGTAACTGCTGGTGGTGTCGGTTCGGTATTTACAGGATTGGTTCGTCTCGGTGTAACTGTTGGTGGTGTCGGTTCGGTATTTACAGGATTAGTTCGTCTAGGTGTAACTGTTGGTGGTGTCGGTTCGCTATTTACAGGATTGGTTCGTCTAGGTGTAACTGCTGGTGGTGTCGGTTCGCTATTTACAGGATTGGTTCGTCTAGGTGTAACTGCT
>NZ_JBPAOH010000167.1:0-16253 GCF_050875635.1 Tolypothrix sp. VBCCA 56010 | reverse complement strand
GTGAATGTTACAGAATTGTCCTGCGGGGGTGGAGGCGATCGCATCTTCTTCGATGTTGTCTGCGACTTCCCGCAAAGCCAATTCCCGCAAAGCTATCAAATTGCGACGTTGAAAGAAATTATCGAGGGATTGTTGAATTTTTGGTTGTGCATAAATTTTGCCTTCTCGCAAGCGTTCTTGCAGAGTTTCTGGTGTTACATCTATAACAACAATCTGATTTGCTTCATCTAAAATGCGATCGGGAACCCGTTCTCGTACTATCACCCCAGTAATTCGCGCTACCAGGTCATTGAGACTTTCCAAATGTTGAATATTCATTGTGGAGTATACATCAATGCCTGCTGCCAATATGATTTCTACATCTTGATAGCGTTTTTCGCGTTGTTGACTTGGGACATTGGTATGTGCGAGTTCATCGATTAATACTAGCTGAGGCGATCGCGCTAAAATTGCATCCGTATCCATTTCCGTCAAAGTCAATCCGCTGCGAGGAATTTCCTTACGGGGTATGATTTCCAACCCTTGCGCTTTTTGTGCCGTTTCCTTACGTCCGTGGGTTTCCAAAAGCCCAACAACAACATCAATTCCCTCATTTTTCAGCGCGTGTCCTTCTTCCAACATGCGGTAGGTTTTGCCCACACCAGGAGCCATACCAATAAATATTTTATGTTTGCCCCGCCGCGCCGAACGTATAGGATAATAACTTCCAGAATTTGAAAGTTTAGTGTTCATACGGTTGTTGGTTGTTAGTTGTTAGTGGGCATTGGACAATGGGCAATGGGCAATGGGCTTTTTTAAGAGGGGAAAAGGGGAAAGGGGAAAGGGGAAAGGGAAAAGGGAAAGAATTATTACCAATGCCCGATGCCCGATGCCCAATGCCCCATGCCCAATGCCCGATGCCCCATGCCCCATGCCCCATGCCCCATGCCCATTATCATTTATTGATTTTGCCTGCGATTAAGTTCTTGGAGGTCGAGAGCGTAATTCAATCGCAAAACATTAACTCCAGGTTCTCCAAAAATCCCTAAAAATCTTTTATCGGTATACTTCTCAAGTAAAGGACGTATTTCATCTTCGCGGACACTACGAGCGCGAGCAACTCGATCTAACTGCTCCCGCGCTGCTTTTATTGATATATGTGGGTCTAAACCCGAACCAGATGTATAAATTAAATCGGGGAGGGGTTGAATATTCTCGTCTTTGAGTTGATTTGCTTGCTCTACAATTCGTTTGAGCAATTCTGGATTACTGGGAGCGAGATTGCTGGCGCCAGATATGCCGGTTGGTCTGGCTTGTTTTCCTTGGCTGTATCTCACCGTACTGGGACGACCATGAAAATAACGCTCATCTCTGAACTGTTGTCCAATCAAAGCCGAACCAATTGGTTCATCTTTGAAATTATAGATGATACTGCCATTAGCCTTTTCTTGAAGGAAAGGAACTTGAGCTATCAAAAGAATAAATAAAGGATAAATAATTGCTGTCAGCAACCAGAGCACCAAAGTAATACGAATTGCTCTGATAGCTTCTCTCACAATAGGCATAAAATTTTTTGAATACCTCTAATATTTACTTTAATTTTTTCAGTTGCCCAATTAATAGCGTTCTGGGCGAAAAATGACATCAAATAAGTAAACTATAAGTGCCAGAGTTACAAATACTAAAACACCGATCGCCCAAGCCGAACGACGTTCCAAATTGTTATCAGCAGCATAAACAACTGGAGCAACTAACAAATTCAAACACAGAACGATAAAAATAACGAGCGGCAATTTTTGTTTATACCATCGCCACCAAACAAACAAAATTGCCTGTACTCCATCCATTGCTAAAAACTTATATTCTAAATTAACTCTTCTCATAACTTTCTTATTTCTTTGCGTCCTTTGCGCCCTTCTCTTCGAGACGCTCCGCGAACGCGGTTCGTTCTCTTGCTATTGCACTTAATAGTAGAGAGATTAACTACAACATCTCTACAATCAAAAAATCAAGCCTCACGCTAACCCTACCACCGTAATCAACATGTCAATCAATTTAATTGCAATAAATGGTGCAATCACACCACCCAACCCATAAATTAAGATATTACGTTGTAGCAATTGATTAGCAGTTAGCGGTCTAAACTTCACACCCCGTAACGCCAAAGGAATCAAAGCCGGAATAATTAAAGCATTGTAAATCAACGCTGATAGTATGGCAGAATTAGTACTGGTCAACTTCATGATATTCAAACTTTGCAGATTAGCAGTAGCAAATAGCACTGGGATAATCGCAAAATATTTAGCAATATCATTGGCGAGAGAAAATGTAGTCAAAGCCCCACGAGTAATCAGCAATTGTTTACCAATAGAAACGATATCAATTAGCTTGGTGGGATCGGAGTCCAAATCTACCATGTTTGCCGCTTCTTTGGCTGCTTGAGTACCAGTATTCATTGCTACCCCGATATTTGCTTGAGCGAGGGCAGGAGCATCGTTAGTACCGTCTCCGGTCATTGCTACAAGTTTGCCTTTTGCCTGTTCGCTTTGAATTACGGAAATTTTATCTTCTGGTGTTGCTTCGGCAATAAAGTCATCAACTCCAGCTTCTTGGGCAATTACAGAAGCGGTAATCCGGTTGTCGCCGGTCAGCATGATGGTACGCACACCCATGCGTCGCAACTGGTCAAAACGTTCGCGAATACCTGGTTTGACGATATCTTTCAGATAAATGATGCCGTAAATTTCTCGATCTAGGCAAACGGCTAAGGGTGTACCTCCCTGGTGGGAAACTTGTTCGTAAGCAGCGTTAAGTTCTGGAGAATCTTGTCCGTTACGGGAACGCACAAATCCGAGAATTGCTCGTACTGCTCCCTTCCGCGCTTGATATCCACCTGGTAAGTTAGTACCGCTCATGCGCGTTTTGGCGGAAAAGTCAACTGGTTCTGACTGATTGCGGTCAAATTCAACTTTTGCCCCAAACTTTTCAGCCAGCCGGACAATCGATTTACCTTCTGGTGTATCATCAAAGACGCTAGCTGCCAAAGCGACACTGGCAATTTCCTCGATTGAGTGACCGTTGATCGGGATAAATTCTTCTGCCAAACGGTTGCCAAGGGTTATTGTACCTGTTTTATCGAGAACTAAGGTGTTAACGTCACCGCTGGCTTCTACTGCTCGTCCGGAAGTGGCAATAACGTTAAATTGGGCAACTCGATCCATACCGGCAATACCGATCGCACTCAGCAAACCGCCGATAGTTGTCGGGATTAATGCTACCAACAGAGCAATTAAAATTGGTACGCTAATTGAACTTTTGACATAAAAGGCGATCGCTGGCAATGTCACCACAACAAACAAAAATATCAAGCTCAAAACTGCCAGCAACACCGTCAAAGCAATTTCATTCGGTGTTTTGCTGCGTTCTGCACCTTCCACTAAAGCGATCATCCGGTCAATAAAGCCTTTACCTGGGTCGGCTGTAATCCGGATAATTAATTCATCGGAAATAATCCGCGTGCCGCCAGTAACTGAACTAGCAACATCCGAGCCTGATTCCTTCAATACTGGTGCAGATTCGCCAGTAATTGCCGATTCATCCACCGAAGCGACACCCATAATCACTTCTCCATCGGCGGGAATGATATCACCTGCAACTACATATACAGTATCACTTTGTCGAAGGCTGGTGGAAGGTACTTCGGTAATTGAGCCATCAGGGGAGAGTTTTCTGGCGAGAGTTTCTGACTTAGTTGAGCGCAAAGCATCAGCTTGAGCTTTACCGCGTCCTTCAGCGACAGCTTCGGCAAAATTGGCAAACCAGACCGTAAAGAATAAAATCCCGGTAATCAAGCCGTTAAAACGTTGTAAATTCTCGCCTGGGACTTGTCCAAATAAGTAAGGATCGATCGTGACTAAAAGAGTAATAATTGTGCCTACCCAAACCAAAAACATAACTGGGTTTTTGATTGCATATTTGGGATTGAGCTTGACAAAAGCATCTTTAACTGCTCTTAGATAAAGTCCTTTATTGTTTACTTTAGACTTTTTTGGCGATTGACGGCGATCGCTCTTGAGAGAACGTGGAGGTTTATTTTTAGAAGTAGTTGCAACGGGATTCATATATTTTGGGAATTGGGCATTGGGCATTGGGCATTGGGCATTGGGGGAGTGGGGAGTGGGGAGTGGGAGGAATGGTGAGTGGGGAGTGGGAAGTGGGGGAACAAGGAGAATAATTCTTCTTTGCCCCATTTCCCCATCTCCCCCTTCGGGTTCGCCAGTCGCCTCAACGCGGGGAACCCGCGCACGGCGCTGGACTCACCATTTCCCCATCTCCCTATCTCCCCATCCCCCCCTCTCCCCCTCTCCCCCTCCCCCCCTCCTCTTCTAGCTACCGGACTGCGAGTTTAAATCCTTCGGCGATCGGACCTAATGCTAAAACGGGGAAGAATGTCAGTACTCCTAAAATTAGAATTACTCCAGCGGTAACACTAGTAAATAGCAGAGAATCGGTTCTGAGGGTACCGGGGGTTTCTGCCACTGTTTGTTTATGTGCCATGCTGTCAGCTAAAAGTAGGATGGCGATAATTGGTACGTAGCGTCCTACTAAGATGCTTACACAGGTACTTAAGTTCCACCATAAAGCTGTAGGTGCAGGTTGGCTATTAGCTAACCCTGCAAGCCCAGAACCGTTGTTAGCCGCAGCTGAAGCGTATTCGTACACTACTTGGGAGATACCGTGAAAACCTGGATTGCTAATTCCCGATAAAGTGTTGGGGGAAGCTAAGGCGATCGCGCTGGGAATTAAAACTACAATTGGGTGAACTAGCAAAACTATGCTAGAAAGGACGATTTCTCGCTTTTCTATTTTGCGTCCGAAAAATTCTGGAGTGCGTCCCACCATCAGCCCAGTTAGAAATACGGTGAGAATTAGGTAAATGAATAAGTAGGCGGTGCCTGTTCCTTGACCACCCCAAATAATCTGCAAAAATAAGTTGAAAAGGGTAGAAAAGCCACCACCCGGCATGAGAGAATCGTGCATACCGTTGACAGCGCCGCACATAGTTGCAGTGGTCATGACTGCCCATAATGCAGTTTGCGCCCAGCCAAATCTTACTTCTTTGCCTTCTAAATTCGGCTGGTCTGTTCCTAAGGCAGTATTAATTAAAGGATTTCCTTGCAGTTCACCGCCGGCTGTGATGCAAACTAAAACTACGAAAATTATAAATACCATCCAAAAAAGCCGCCAAGCTTGTTTGGTGTTGTTGGCAAATAAACCGTAGGTATAAATCAATGCCGCTGGAATGGAAATCATGGCGATTTCTTCGATTAAGTTAGAAACGCCATTGGGGTTTTCAAAAGGATGTGCGGAGTTAACTCCAAAAAAACCGCCGCCATTTTCGCCTAGTTGTTTGATTATCTCAAAGGATGCTACCGGACCTCTGGCGATGTACTGCGTACTTCCTTCGAGGGTTCTGACAACTTGCGGTGCAGCTAATGTTTGCGGTACACCTGTTAAAAGTAAGGCGATCGCTCCAATCACCGAAATTGGTAGTAAAATCCGTGTGATGCCACGAGTCAGATCGACGTAAAAATTTCCCAAAGGTCTACCTGTTAAGCCGCGAATAAAGGCTATTCCTACCGCCAATCCCGTTGCTGCTGAGGTAAACATCAAAAAGCCTAAAGCTGCTGTCTGGCTGAAATAACTTAAGGTTGTTTCGCCGACGTAATGTTGTTGATCGGTATTTGTCAGAAATGAAATCGCAGTGTGTAAAACTGTATCCCAGCTAGGCATATTTAACCGCGTGGGATTGAAAGGCAAGAATTTCTGAAGCGCTATTAACAGATATACGAAAACGCCCATAACAAAATTACTGTACAGTATTGCCCGCGCATACTGCCAACCAGTCATGTTATCTTGCTTGCGGACACCTGCTAATGTATAAATAAGTCTTTCTACAGGCTGCATTGCTAAGTCAAGTAGCGTTTTTTCTCCTAAGAAGACACGCGCTATGTATTTACCCAGAAGCGGAGTTATTCCTATAACAATGCAGAGCGTTAGCCCAATTTGCAACAAACCTTGTCCCATGTATTTCCTTTAATTTTTTCAAGTACCTACAAGCCGATGCCGAAAGATTAAATTTAACAGGAGTGTGAATTTTATTTGGCGGTTAAACCGCGATATTTATTATCACTTCAATTTTTTATACTAGATTTACTCTTCTGTGTTATTACTAATTTTCAGAGATTTTTTGAACTGTCCGACAAGAATACTTAAATTTTACTTCTATTCATTTATCTTCCATATCATATTGTTTACGTTTACGTTTGTTACTTTCAAACAGAGAATAAATGAGATTTTTGTCAAATAAGATACATATTTTTTTAGTATAAGTTTACACGTATTATTGGCGATGATAACGAGTCAGGAAGCTGTAGCGAAAAATTATATTGCATATTCAAGATTTTGGGAAAAAAAGTAAGTACGCAAAAATAAACTTATTAGTAAATTTGAACCAGGCGATCGCAAAGAGCGATAATTTTTCCTTCAGAACGCTTATTTTGGGTACTACTCCCTTCCCGCTCGAAAAATACCTATTTAACGAACCGCAAAGACACGAAGTACACAAAGGAAGAAGAGAAAGAAGATAGGTAATCTTGTAGCGGGAAGGGAGTAAAGTACCCACTACCAGAAGAGACGTTCTTTGCGGAACGTCTCTACAAGGTATTGATATACGATAAATATTCAACTGAATGCGATATTTACATCATATGTAATGGGTCTACATCTATTGTTAAACTAACACTGGCTGGACAAAGCGATCGCACTTCTTCCCAATCTGGCAATTGTGGCAAAGCTTCGGGAGCAAACTTAATTAATATCTGCCAGCGATAACGATTTGCTACTCTTAAAATACTCGCAGGTGCTGGTCCCAATATTTCAAATCCCTCTTTTGAATTCAAAGCTGTGGCGATGATTTGCGCGGCATTTTGCACGCTTATTGCATCTAAACTACTTAAGCGCAATAAAATCAATCTCCCATAAGGAGGATAATTTAAAGCTTGTCTTTGTTCTAATTCGGAATGAATAAAAGACTCATAATCATGCCTCTGCACTGCTTCAATTACTGGATGTTCTGGTGTGTAAGTTTGGATAATTGCCTTACCAGGATCGTCACCTCTACCAGCACGTCCGGCTACTTGGGTTAAAGTTTGAAATGCGCGTTCGCTGGCGCGATAATCTGATAAATTTAACAACCCATCAGCCGCAACTACACCGACTAATGTGACTTGGGGCAAATCTAATCCTTTGGTGAGCATTTGCGTACCTATTAACAATTCAGCTTCACCGTTGGCAAATTTAGTTAACAGCGTGCGATGTGCCCCTTTATTGCGGGTGGTATCGCTATCAAACCGAATGAAACGCAATTCGGGAAACTGTCGCGTCAATTCTTGGGCGACTCGCTGCGTACCGCTACCAAAGAATTTTAAGTAAGGCGAACTGCATTCAGGGCAATTTTGAGGATGCGATCGCGCAAAGTTACAGTAATGACAGCGCAATAATTGCGGCGCTCCTTCTTCAGTATGGTGATACGCCAGCGAAACATCACAATGAGGACATTCCAGCACATATCCGCAACTGCGGCAAGATACAAAAGTACTGTGTCCCCGACGATGGATAAATAAAATTCCCTGTTGTCGCCTTTCTTGCAACTCTACCAAAGCCGATTGCAGCGACTTACTAAATATAGAACGATTTCCCTGCTGCAACTCTAGTCGCATATCCACCACTTCCACCGGCGGTAAAGGACGAGAGTAAATGCGTTCGGGGAGGGGGAGGTAGTGATGGGGAGAGGGGGGGAGTGGGAGAGGGGGGGATGGGGGGAAAGAATTGTCCTCTTGTCCCCTTGTCTCCTTGTCTCCTTGTCTCCTTGTCCCCTTGTCTCCTTGTCCCGTTGTCTCCTTGTCCCCTTGTCCTCTTGTGACGCTCAACCAACTTTCTAACGAAGGGGTGGCGGAACCTAAAATTAAAGGACAATTTTCTAATTCGGCTCGCCACTGGGCAACGGTTCGCGCGTGGTAGGTGGGGATGGGTGAGTCTTGTTTAAAGCTGCTGTCGTGTTCTTCGTCTAAGATGATTAAACCCAAGTTTGGCAAAGGTGCAAAAACGGCGCTTCGCGTGCCGATGACTACTTGTGGTTCTCCTGTGAGCATTTGTCGCCAAGTGTCGTAACGTTCACCGTCATTTAGAGCGCTGTGATAAACGCTGACTTTGTTACCAAATCTAGCGCGAAAGCGATCGGTTAATTGCGGTGTTAATCCGATTTCTGGAACTAAAACGAGGGCAGATTTATTTTGATTGAGTAGGGGGGCGATCGCTTGCAAATATACTTCGGTTTTTCCGGAACCTGTCACTCCATGCAATAAAACTTGAGCATATCCATTTAGTTGATTTATTGTCGCTAACGCTTGCGATTGAGCTTGTGTTAATGATTTCGCTTGCTCTGAATTTATTCCACTCGCCGGAGTTTCCCTTCGCAAGATTTCCCGTTCTTGAATAACAATATAACCCTTTATTTCCAGCGTTTTTAGGGTAGAAGAACTCGTGCTACAAATTTGCAATAATTCAGTTTGCCATAACTCGCCGCCGTGTCGCCGCAATACTTCTAAAATTTCTCTTTGACGAGTTGTTAAGTCACGATCAAAGCTACTTCCTACCATTGTGACTGCTTTTTGCAGCTTTGGTTTAATCTGTTGTGGCGGTTCTAAATAGCTTTGTACCATACCACATCGCGACAACTCGCGTACTCCTCGATATGCTCCCTTGACTTTTTGTTGAAGGTAGGTAAAGCTGTAATCTCCAGCTGCTGAAGAACGCAGAAGCTCTACGATTTGCCGCGCTGCATTTGACAAGAAAGCTTCACTAGCCGATTCGAGGGATGTGTCTCTTAAAACCAAACGAATACGCCGTTGCGATCGCCCTAATAATCTGGGCGGTAATGCGACTCGTATCACTTGAATTAGTTGTGTGTAATAATACTCCGATACCCTTTCTATCAATGTCCAGTAGTTATCTTGAAAAAAACCGCTATGAATTACATCTTCGACATCTCTTATTTTTTCTCGTGGTATGTCCGCGCTCGGTTGTGTTAATAATCGAATGGCTAAAGCTCCTAACTGTTGCGCTCCGAATGGCACACTTAAAATATCTCCTGGTTTACAAACTAACTGAGGTGGCAATCGGTAAGTAAATAACTCCGAGCTTCCCGGACAGTCAACCAGCACTTCGATCCACTGCTCAACAGCTTTGCCCGATTCGTATGAATTACTCGGTTCGGCTACTACCAATGGAAATAAACTTACGCCATTACTATACATAGCTTTTTAATTAATAGACTGTTATTTACGTGTTTGGTCAGAATTCACTCTTCTAAATTAACTTTAACTTTTGCCATTTATTAAGACAAATTGTATTTCGCAATACTTTTCTCTCTTATAATACTTGATAAGTTTCCTCTTATGTAATTTATCGGTCAAACTAATCTCAACTCCAGAGGTAAATAAATATTGAATGCCCGATCTAAAAAAAAATCAAATCATCTTCGCTTACTTCTAAAAGCTGTCTTTATTTACTAAGTAAGGTATAGGACTTTTCCACCTATTGATAGATATTCAGCCCTTTC
Organism: Tolypothrix sp. VBCCA 56010; assembly: GCF_050875635.1. Taxonomy (NCBI): domain Bacteria; kingdom Bacillati; phylum Cyanobacteriota; class Cyanophyceae; order Nostocales; family Tolypothrichaceae; genus Tolypothrix; species Tolypothrix sp. VBCCA 56010. The sequence continues at coordinate 6,592 of NZ_JBPAOH010000167.1, read as the reverse complement.
AGTATATGGGATGCTGTAATTCAACAGAATATAGCTCGAGTTTAGACAGCCTAAATATTGATATTTTCATTCGTCAGTTGGCGGCAGTTGCATTAACACCAAAAAGAAGACAAGGCAAGTATTTAACCAAGAAGGAAGGCATAAACAATAAAAAGGTAGAGAAAAATATAGGAATATTTAATGTTTAAGGATGATTACGAAAAATATTTATATTTGTTAAGGTTGATAAAGTTTTAAAAGTTGACAGATTTGCTAAGAAACAAAAGAATGAGGAATATATGTGTTGATGCAAGTAGATATTTGAAGGTGCAAATACCAGTATTCATTTTTGAATTGCGTTGTAACAGGAAGTATGAAATGAAAGATACAGACTGAATGTCGCGTTCAATGAGACATTAGCAGAAACCTATATTTTGCTATAAGACAGGTGCATTTGTTCTGTTGGGAAAACTACCAAACCTCAAGAAAAAGCAGCTGTCATTTAATTATGTACCAAACAAAGCAACAATCCCTTAAGGAAACTATGAATATTGCTGAATTGGGAACAATGGAATTACTAGTAGAAAATGCTGTTGAGAGTGAAGTACCACTCGAACTAGAAGCAGTAGCAGATGAATATAGCGCGATCGCCGAAATGGAAACAGATGAACGCGATGGCGATCAAATGGCGGCAGCGCGACCATCCGGATATAATAAAACCGAGCATGATGATGCTGTGGGCGCGTTTTTTAAAGAAATGGCGCGTTATCCTTTACTCAAAGCCGACGAAGAAGTAGAATTAGCGCGGCGAGTGCGGTTTAATGAAGAAGTAAGGGAATTACAAGCTTCGTTGAGCGAAAAATTGGGTGAACAAGCTAGTAAGGAAAAAGTCGCATCCTCACTAGAAATGACCGAAAAGCAACTAGAAAGTCGCTTGTATCAAGGTAGAGTAGCGAAGCGGAAAATGATTCGCTCAAATTTACGCTTGGTAGTGTCAATTGCTAAACGATATCTCAATCGCGGAGTGCCTTTCCTAGATTTAATTCAGGAAGGGGCAATGGGGTTAAATCGCGCTACAGAAAAATTCGATCCAGATAAGGGATATAAATTTTCGACATACGCTTATTGGTGGATTAGACAAGCAATTACGCGAGCGATCGCTAATGATGCGCGAACAATTCGCTTACCAATCCATATTGTTGAAAAACTTAACAAACTCAAAAAAGCGCAACGCGAACTTAAACAAAAACTTTGTCGCAATCCCACAGAAGCGGAGATGGCAGAAGCATTAGAAATACCTTTGCCACAACTACGCCAACTACAACAACTACGCCGGCAAGCACTTTCTCTCAACCACCGCGTCGGTAAAGAAGAAGACACGGAATTGATGGATTTGCTAGAAGACGAAGATAATCAATCTCCCGAAGCAAAAATGAATGAAAACATGATGCGTCAGGAGATTTGGGAAGTTTTGGGTGATGTGTTGACACCACGAGAAAAAGACGTAATTTCTCTGCGCTATGGTTTGACCACCAGCGAACCGTGTACCTTAGAAGAAGTAGGCAATATGTTTAATTTGTCTCGCGAACGAGTGCGACAAATTCAAAGCAAAGCCATGCGAAAATTGCGGCGTCCTCACATAGCTAAACGCTTGAAAGGTTGGTTGGTGTAGTCAAAAGTTAGGAGTTAGGAGAACGGAGTAGGAGTTAGGAGTCAACAGTCATCGTACTATTGACTTTGGACTAATGACTTTGGACTTTTGACTAATGACTTTTGATAGCAATTTGATTTTGCGGTTTGCTGAACCAGCAGATTGCACAGTGCTGTTTGAATTAATTCAGGCATTGGCAGAGTATGAAAAATTATCTCATGCCGTCACTGGTGATGCTCAATCTCTAAAAGAGCATTTATTTGGCTCTAATAAATATATTGAGGCAATTTTAGCAGAATATGCAGGGCAAGCTGTAGGCTTTGCCCTGTTTTTTCATAATTATTCCACATTTCTCACCAAACCAGGAATTTATTTAGAAGATTTGTTTGTTTTACCGAAATATCGACGAAAAGGTATTGGGAAAGCTTTGTTGACAAAATTAGCTCAAATAGCCGTGCAAAGAAATTGCGGACGCTTAGAGTGGAGTGTTTTGGATTGGAACGAGCCTGCGATCGCATTCTACCGCAGCATGGGAGCCTCTATTTTAGATGATTGGCGAATTTGTCGGGTTACAGAATTGGGGGAGTGGTTAGTGGATAGTTGATAGTGGGGAGTGGGGCATCGGGCATCGGGCATCGGGCATCGGGCATCGGGCATAGTCCTTTGTTAAATACGCGATCGCTTCTTTTTATTCCCATTGCCCATTGCCCATTGCCCATTGCCCATTGCCCATTGCCCATTGCCCATTGCCCATTGCCCATTGCCCATTGCCCATTGCCCATTGCCCAACAACCAACCAACAACCAACCACCAACAAAACCGCGAACTTTGACAGCTTGTCTTTTGACGAAGGCAATGGAGCAACTGAAAATTATGAAGGATATTACAGTGAATAGTCCTTTTTTTGCAGAGAGAACACGGGATGAAAAAGATTCTTTCGGTATTGTTGTTATGCGTAACAATCTTTACCTTTGCCTTCAACAGTCCAGCTTTAGCAGACGCAGCAAGTGGAAAGAAAATTTTTACCGCTAATTGCGCTTCTTGTCATGCTGGTGGTAAAAACTTGGTTCAAGCTCAAAAAAATCTGAAGAAAGAAGCTTTAGATAAGTATGGCATGAACTCACAAGAAGCGATTATTGCCCAAGTTACAAAGGGTAAAGGTGCTATGCCTGCTTTTAAAGCTCGTTTAAAACCCGCTCAGATTGAAGATGTAGCCGCTTACGTGTTGGATCAGGCTAACAATAAAGGCTGGAAGTAAACAAGAGTTAGGTAGAGACGTTCCACACTCCCACGTCTGTACAAAAGCCAGAATGCAACCTTTGGGGTTTTTGTTGCCATAGGTAGTTGACGCCCAGATATCTTTATGCTTTTAGCGTGGGGTGCAAAAACACGGTTTATTTATCCCACGCAGAGCATAACATCCGATACTCGATTCTGGCTCCTGAATTTTTTCTTGGTAAATATGCCTTACCTAATTCTGCACGTTTTGCAAAAAAATCAAATTGGGAGATTTGTTTATGAATCGCTGCTATCGATTCATTCTCAGTTTTATGATGGCGATCGCTCTCAATTTTGTCACTTTCAGCGCTTATGCTACACCGATCGCTAGCGACTTGTTGAAGTTAGGTGCAGACAAGATACAACGCGGCAATTATCAAGAAGCAATTCAAGATTTAACTGAGGCAATTCAGCTTGAAAGTAATTTTGCCGCAGCTTATAGCGATCGCTGTCTTGCGTATCTTCAATTACAAGATTACCATAGTGCGATCGCAGATTGTACAAAAGCGATAAATTTTGCCCCGAAAAATGCTGAAGCTTATCTGAATCGGGGATTGGCAGAATACAGACAAGGTAATTATCTAGCTGCAATGGCGGATAATAAACAAGCGATCGCTCTGAAACCGCATGATTTTCGAGCTTACTACAATCGCGGCATTGCCACTGCCATGTTGGGGAATCAATTACAGGCGATCGCTGATTACAATAAAGCTTTGTCAATAATTCCGCAAAACTTCCAATCTCTACAAGCGGATATATATAATGACAGAGGGTTAGCGCGGTTAGAGTTGGCAGATTTGCAAGCAGCGATGCTCGACTTTGATAAAGCAATTCGCCTCAATGCCAAAGATTATAGAGCTTATTTTAACCGAGCTTGCGCTTGCACCAGAAGCGGAGATATTTTAGGTGCAGTGCGCGATTTTTCGGAAGTAATTAGACTTAATCCTAGTAATGCTCAGGCTTATGTTAATCGCGGAGTTGCCCGACATTGGTTAGGATATCATGAAGCGGCGATCGCTGATTTAGAAAAAGCCGCTCAACGCTTTGGAAAGAGGGAGAAAGTTGCTTACCAAAAAACTCTCGATATACTTAAATCTGTGCAACAACAGATACCATCGGGAGCGGAAATTGCCCTGCTTTGAGAGCATCCCAATTTAACCGCAATACCCTAGAAGGGTATCGCTATACGGACAAAGCCTGCCTTCGCAGGCTTAAATACTCATAGCCTGAGAAGGCAGGCTTTGTTCGTGTAGCCCCAGGCTTATAGCCTGAGGGCTTTTTGCATTTTGCTCACGAGTGCGTTTTTATCTTCTATCGCCACTCACCCTGTAAAGTGAAAGCAGACCAATAATAAGGATTTTGCAAACTTGAATTTTCCCAGAACTTCAATTGTGCAGCACGCAAAGCAACCGTAGGCGACTTGCCCTGCTTCAACAAAAGCGTGTAAAATTCTTGCATCAATTCTGCCGTCCCTGCATCGTCAACTTGCCAAAGAGACACACCCACACGTTCTGCACCTGCATACATTAATCCTCTTGTCAAGCCTACTAATCCCTCGCCGTTGACATCTTTGCCTAAACCGGTTTCACAAGCACTAAGTACAATTAAATCGGCTGCAAAGTCCAGATTAAAAATATCACCTAATCGCAGATAACCTCTATTAGCGGGTTTACCTTGTTTGTCTACAAGAGATAGAACTATTCCTGATAATTCTGGGTTGATGGGGTCAGCAAAGCCGTGGGTAGCAAAATGTAAAAAGCGATATTGGGAAAGTTGCTTATTTGTTACCCAGTTGTAGTTAGCATCAAAATCAAAGGCTTGGAGATTATTAGAATTGGGTACGAGGTTTAAAATTGCATTTGCTTCAGTGCGTGTACCGTTAAGGCGTCCCCAGCTTAAGCGATTGAGATTTTTTGCCCCCCGCTTCAAGTCAGATTGTTCGATTTGACTGCGAAGGTCAAGGTCTGGAACGATATTCGATAGTTTGCCAGTGATGCGCGTATCGTTTGCTTCAAATACCGGATCGGCAAGTACAGCGAGGGTTTTGGGTGCGCTTTTACGTCCTTTTAAGTCTTGTCTTTGGCTAGCGATCGCTGTGACGGAAGGTAAATTGACTATTTCATGGTTGACTATTAGCGGTTGATAATTGACCTCTCCCCCAACCCCTCCCCTGCGAGGGGAGGGGAGCAAGATTAACTCCCCCTTCCCTTGTAGGGAAGGGGGTTGGGGGGTTAGGTCATTTAATGCTGCAAAGGGGATTTTTTGCAATTCCCCATCAGCAACAATGACTAACCGCTTTTTGCCTAACTTGTCAGCTACAGGTGCAAGGATGAGTTTACTCAGTTTAGCAGCAGATAAAGCAGATAAAGCTGTTAAGTCCCCTGCTGCGTTTTGTTGCAAGTTGCCTCTAAATTCCGTGGCTGCTTTTTCTATCTCTTTCCGTTTGGGGAGTTCGTAGGTGTCGATGGAGTTGGGAGTTACAGCCCAAAGATAACTGTGTTCTTCACCTAAGGAATATTCTAATAACAGGGTGTCTTTATCGAGTTGTTGCTGAATTTGCGGTAACTTCAGAGGTTGGGGATACTTTAGCGCTACGTATTTCGGGCTAGAAGTGCGGATTTTTGTTTGTAGTTCTTTTTGTTGAGTGAGGAGAATTTCAAGTTCTTTATTCAGCTTTGCTGTTGCGGTTTCTGATTTGTTAGATGAATCTTGTAGTAGTTTTCCTATAGCTTCAATTTTTAATTGCAAGTCCTTTTCTTCTGCTAATAGTTTGGGGTCAACGTCTTTACGGATATCGGCTCTAGCTTCGGTTAATAGTTCAATTAAACCACGGGCGCGAGAACTTTCACTGATGTGGAGTGCTTCGGCGTTATATCCTTTTGAAGGGTCTTTTTTGTGCAGTTGCATCAACAAGTCGATGTAGAATTTATAGACATTCTGTTGAGAGGCAAAGTAGGATGTTCGCAAGTCTTGGCTATCGATTTTAGTGCGTAAATCTTCGATAATATTTATTGCTGTTTGGATTTGGGTAAGGGCTTGTTGGAGATTGCCGCGATCGCGTTCTACAGAAGCGATATTATAAAGGGAGGTAGCTTCACCTGCTTTATCCCCCACTTGCCGCATTAAGGGAAGTGACTGATTGTAATAATTGAGGGCTTGTTGCTTGTCGCCTAAATCTGAGTAGACTCCGCCAATATTGTTGAGAGTGCTAGCTTCACCTGCTTTATCCCCCACTTGCCGCATTAAGGGAAGTGACTGATTGTAATAATTGAGGGCTTGTTGCTTGTCGCCTAAACTATCGTAGACTGAGCCAATACCCGTGAGAGTGGCAGCTTCCCTCTGTTTATCGCCTACTTGCCGCATTAAGGTAAGTGACTGATTGTAATAGTTGAGGGCTTGTTGGTTGTCGCCTAAACTATCGTAGACTGAGCCAATATTCGTGAGAGTGGCAGCTTCCCCCTCTTTATCGCCCACTTGCCCCTTTAAGGAAAGTGACTGATTGTAGAAGTTGAGGGCTTGTTGCTTGTCGCCTAAACTATAGTAGACTAAGCCAATATTGTTGAGAGTGGCAGCTTCCTCCGCTTTATCGCCCACTTGCCCCTTTAAGGAAAGTGACTGATTGTAGAAGTTGAGGGCTTGTTGCTTGTCGCCTAAACTATAGTAGACTAAGCCAATATTGTTGAG
>NZ_JBPAOH010000166.1:0-16418 GCF_050875635.1 Tolypothrix sp. VBCCA 56010 | reverse complement strand
TTTTTGCAAATTCGTTTGGCTTATACATATATCACTCATAGACCAGCTATGACTATGAGTGTACAGCTTTGTCTAGGTTATTGGCGACTTAGGACAAACTCCTTGATGATTGAGGTTTTGATGTGGGCTTTAAAAATATCCATGCGACAAAGAAAGTTGCCGCTGTAAATAGTTGCGTTAGATCCAAAGCAGATAAATACCCATCAGAAAAAGAAGCAATACTGCGATCGGTTATACCAAATACCCACGATGAAATACCAAATAGCCAAATCCCATTCTTGAGACTTCCCACAAATTGCTTAGAGTCTGGTGATTGTTCGTTATTCATAATTTCCTGCTTTATTGATGAATCCGATGTCTGAGTAGAAATTCCCATATGTAATTTGTCTGTATTTACTTTATATTAATAAATATTTTCTTAACTTGACTAAAATGCCAAAACGTACATCGGAAGATGCTTTTTGATTCAAGTCCTGAAATTCTATACAGGGTAGTCAGGCATTTTTGTTACAAGAACGACCAAAATATATAAAAAAATTAACATTTCGTTAAAATAACTCTTTGGATAGATATTTTGGGAATGGGGAGTGGAGGAGTGGGGGAGGGGAGGAGTGGAGGAGTGGGGGAGTGGGCAGACTTGGCAGACTTGGCAGACTTGGCAGACAAGAAGAAATTTCTTCCCCATCCCCCACTCTCCCCCTCTCCCCTCTCTCCCCCTCTTCTTTTATGCCCTTAGATACTGATTATTTAGGGGCAAAACTTAGTTAAATCGATAATGGCGGTACTATATAAATTATTTAATGACTGCAATCCAGATAAACAATCTACCTAATGTAGAGCAGCGAAAAGCGGTTACGCCTGAGTTAGGACTGGTGTGTATCACCTTTTCTAAAGAGGTGCGTTTTCGGACGATGACGCGCACGCGATATTTGCAACTGACTCCAGAACAACGTGAAAGCGCTTTGAGAGAACTTTATCGAGATAACTTGCAGCGTCTAAATACTGGCTTATCTTTTTGTCAAGAAAATCAGATTCGGCTTTATCGCATGTCGTGTGGTTTGTTTCCTCTAAGTGACATGGAAGACGAAATCGGCGCACATATATTAGAGGATATGAGCGCAGATTTAGCCAAAATAGGGCAAAGAGCGGCAGAATTGAAGATTAGAATGGTGCTGCATCCAGACCAATATGTAGTTCTCAGTTCTGATTCGCCGGATGTGGTAAAATCAAGTATCAAAATTCTGGAAGGACACGCGCACACGCTTGACTTGCTGGGGTTGCCACAATCCACTTGGTCTTTGATGAATATTCATGGTGGCAAATCTCAACGCGCAGATCAACTGGTGCGAGTAGTTTCGGAACTACCAGAAAACATCAAAAATCGCTTGACTTTTGAAAATGACGAATACGCTTACAGCAGTGAAGAAATTTTAGAAGTGTGTCAGCGAACTGGTGTGCCAATGGTATTTGATGCTCATCACCATATTTGCCATGAAAATTTAGATAGCTACGAAGATCCAAGTGTAGCATCAATGTTTTATGCAGCGCGAGAAACTTGGGCTAATCCAGAGTGGCAATTAGTGCATATTTCCAACGGTGAAAACGCTTTTAAGGATAGAAAACACAGCGAATTGATTACCGATATGCCAAGCGTGTATCGCGAAGCACCTTGGATAGAAATTGAAGCAAAACGCAAAGAAGAAGCGATCGCCCATTTGCGCTCTTGGTGGATTATGGGAAAATAATCTCTTGTTCCCTTTTGCCTTTCTCCTTTCCCCTTCCCCTTTTATGGCGATCGCAATCGATTTTGGTACTAGCAACACAGTTATTGCTCGTTGGAATCCTGTAACCAACAGTGCAGAAACCCTTACTATACCAGGTTTGTCAGTTCAACAAAGTTTGAACCCACCACTAATTCCCAGCTTGGTTTATGTTGAAGATGCTTCTATTGGACAAGTATTAGTCGGGCAACAAGTACGCGATCGCGGTTTTGATTTAAGTAGCGAACCGCGATTTTTTCGCAGCTTTAAACGCGGTATTGGTGCAGAAATTCAAGGTTTCTTACCCGAACTTGATGGACAGAATATCACCTTTGAGCAAGTAGGGCAATGGTTTCTTTCTCAAGTGATTTCTCAACTAGCACCAATGCAAGGAGGGTTAGATTCTTTAATATTAACAGTGCCGGTAGATAGCTTTGAAGCTTATCGTCATTGGTTAGGAAAAGTTTGTCAAGCCCTTCCCGTCGAATCTGTGCGAATGTTAGATGAACCCACAGCAGCAGCTTTGGGTTATGGGATGGTAAACGAAGAAATTCTTTTAGTAATTGACTTTGGCGGCGGAACTTTAGATTTATCTTTGGTACAGTTAGATAAAAGCGTGCAAAGAACCCAAAAGCCAGTCGGTTTTCTATTGAAATGGGGTAATAAATCTTTAGCCGAAGATTCAAAACAAAAAGTCAAAACTGCCCGCGTACTAGCGAAAGCAGGGCAAAATTTAGGCGGTACTGATATCGATAATTGGTTGGTAGATTACTTTGCCAAAACTCAAGGATTAGCGGTAAGTCCTTTGACAACGCGATTAGCAGAAAGGATAAAAATTCAGCTATCAACGCAAACTCAAGGAAGCGAAGTTTATTTTAATGATGAGACATTTGAAAGTTACGAATTAGAACTAAATCGCGATACTTTGGAAAATATTCTCAAAGAACACTCGTTTTTTGAGTTATTAGATGAATCGATGACAACACTGTTACAGCAAGCGCGACGTCAGGGAATAGAAATTGCCGATATTAATGCAGTTTTATTAGTTGGTGGAACAGTACAATTACCAGCAGTGCAAACTTGGGTAAAACAGTATTTTAGCGAAGAAAAAATTCGTTGCGAACGTCCTTTTGAAGCGATCGCTCAAGGTGCTTTACAATTAGCACAAGGCGTAGAAATCAAAGATTTTCTTTACCACAGCTACGGTATCCGCTATTGGGATCGACGCAACAAGCGTCATAGCTGGCATCCTATCATCAAAGAGGGGCAGCCTTACCCGATGAATCAAGCAGTAGAATTAGTTTTAGGCGCTTCTGTAGAAAATCAGCCCAGCATAGAATTAATTATGGGGGAATTAGGAGCAGAAACAGGCGGCACGGAAGTATTTTTTGATGGCGATCGCTTAATTACCCGCCGTCAGGATAACATACAAACAACCGTCCAACCCCTCAACGATAAAGACGGTGCCAGAACAATAGCCCAACTCACACCCCCAGGATATCCTGGAAGCGATCGCATCAAAATTCATTTTCAAGTCGATCAACAACGCTTTTTACGAATCACAGTTGAAGACTTATTCACACATGAAACCCTCTTAGAAAACCAATTAGTAGCACAGTTGAGTTAGAGGGAATGGGGAATGGGGAATGCGTAATGGGGAATGCGTAATGGGGAATGGGTAATAGGTGAGATGAAAAAAGCAGATTTCCCCCTTGTCCCCCTTGTCCCCTTGTCCCCTTGTCCCCCTCCCCCCCTCTCCCCCTCTCCCTCTCTACCTCTGTATAACCACAGAAGTTCCCACCGATGCCCAATTGAATATCCATTTAGCGTGATTTACTGCCACATTCACACATCCGTGACTAACTGGAGTGCCAAAGCTTCGATGCCAATCTGCACCGTGAATTCCATAATTTCCGTCGTAAAACATTGCATAAGGAACATTAGGAATATCGTAATCATCGCCACGCATCCTAATTTTTTTGTGTTTGGATTGAATCTTAAAAGTACCTGTGAGAGTGGGGGTAGACTTCTTGCCTGTGGAAATAGCAACAGCATACACAGGTGTTGCCCCTTCCCAAGCTGTTAAACGTTGTTTTGAGAGGTCAATTTGAATCCAGCGTTGATTAGATTGTTGTAGCGTTTGGACTTGTTCAGCAATTATTTGGCTTTTTGGTTTTGCCCACACTTTATCGGCTTCAACATTAACAAAAGTTAAAGTCAAAGCAGCACCAGTAATCAATACTTTTAAGGTACGCAACCAGTTAGAAGAAATCAGACTTTTCATAGTAAATATACTCAATTTAAGTTTTTCAACTCATGTTTTGCACCATGCAAGAGCGAATTATATTCGCTGAATGCAAAATATAATTTCAAGGAATTTTTTAGCTTTTAACTTAAATTCCTCAACATTGCGGCAATCAGCATGAGTTTTATATAATTTCATCGTAAGGCAACTTTTTTAATTAGTCACTACTCTCAAGTAATAGCAGCGCTGTTTAGTAATTTCTATCTATAGGAATCCGGATTGATTGCCTGATAATATCAAGGTTTATAGCAGTTGACAATTGCATCAAGTACACGTTAACCTCACTCAACCCTTGAAGCGCTGACTTCACAGAATAACTTGGGGATATTAGTTTTCCGGGCGTTGCATATTTGCGGGATGATTTTCACTTCTCTGTTTCTTAAAAAACTTCTTCGCGTACTTCGCGCCTAGCCTTCGGCAACGCCAAGGGCGAATGCGGTTCGTTATTCATCCCTATTTTATGCAACGCCGTTTTCCGAATTGCTATATAGTGGCAAAGTAATAATAAACTCTGTTCCTTCTTTTAACTTAGAGTGGCAAGTTAAAGATCCGCCGTGTTTTTCGACTACAATAGAATAGGCGATCGCTAAACCTAAGCCTGTTCCATTTCCTACGGGTTTAGTGGTAAAAAATTGGTCAAAAATTTTTTGTTTTACATCCTCAGATATTCCTACTCCATTATCGGCAATCCGAATTAAGACACTCTTTTCGTCTGCTGTAACTTCTGTAGTAATTCTAATTTGTCCTTTTTCTTTAACAAATGATTGAATTGCATCAATGGCATTTGCTAAGATATTCATAAAAACTTGGTTAATTAGCCCTGCATAACATTCGACTAAAGGCAAATTAGCGTATTCTTTAACTACTTCGATTTCTGGATGCTTTTGAGTTTGTTTGAGACGACTGCTGAGAATCATCAGAGTGCTATCAATGCCATCATGCAAGTTTACTGATTTGCGTTCAGCTTCATCTAAGCGAGAAAATATTCTGAGCGATCGCACAATTTCTTGAATTCGCTCAGTCCCCACTGTCATTGATGATAACAGCTTGCAAAGGTCTTGTTTGATAAAGTCTAGTTCAATTTTTTGGGAATAATCTTGAATTTCTGGAATAGAATCACAGGTATAAACTTCATATAAATGCAGTAATTTTAATAATTGTTCAATATATTGTGTAGCATAATGTAAATTACCTTCAATAAAATTAACTGGGTTGTTAATTTCGTGAGCAACTCCCGCTACTAATTGCCCTAAAGAAGACATTTTTTCTTGCTGTACTAACTTAAGTTGAGTTTTACGCAATTCTAAATGGACATTAATTCGGGCTAATACTTCTTCATGCTGAAAAGGTTTAGTAATATAATCAACTGCTCCTACTTGCAACCCTTTCACCTTATCCACCACATCAGAAAGAGCTGTCATAAAAATCACTGGAATATCCTTGGTTTTTGGGTTAGCTTTTAGACGACGACAGGTTTCAAATCCATCAATTCCCGGCATCATCACATCTAACAAAATTAATTGTGGTAATTCTTCTTGCGCTTTATTTATGGCACTTTCACCGTTTTTAGCTACAGACACACTAAAATTAGAATAATGTAAAAAATCAAGTAATACTTTAATGTTGGTGGGAATATCATCAACTATTAATATAGTATCTTGTTGAGTAGTTAGCATAAAAATTCACTCAATAAAAGGTTTAATTAAATTAGCGATCGCTTCATCATCAAATTCATCAGCTAACTTTAATACAGAGTTAGCAAAAGCTGTATATTTAGAGTCTAGCTGCATGATTCGGTTAGCTTCCTCTGTAATTCGCAAAACATAACCACCTTTAGCAGCTTGATACAAATTGGTAAGTTCTTGACTTGGGGGGATAACCATTTCATCCACTTCAGTAAAAGTGTTTTGAGTTTCCGCAACTAATTCTGAGTTATCCTTAGTTTCATAAATCCATTCCAACCCTAAATAAAGCTGTAATTGCTCAAGTAATTCGATTGCTTGCACAGGTTTAGGAATAAAATCATTACAGCCGGCTTCTCTACTTTTTTGGCGATCGAAGCTGAACACACTAGCAGAAGAAGCAATAATTAGCGCATTTTTAAAGTCTGGTAGATTCCGCAAACATTGAGTCATCTCAAAGCCATTCATCACAGGCATCGATAAATCAGTAATAATTAGATCGGGCTGAGATTCTCTAACTTTTTCTAAACCATCTTGTCCATTATTTGCCTCAATCAAATCAAAACCAATTGGCTCTAGCAAATTCACAATAACAGCACGATTTTCCCAGCGATCGTCAACAATCAAAATTTTCCGTCTTTCACCTTGATAACCAATTACATTTTGCTCAGGATGGGTTTTTTCTAACTTCATCAAATCTGTTGCTTCTATTAAATCTAAATCAAACCAAAACTTACTACCTTTTCCATAAGTACTCTCAACATAAATTTGACTGCCCATCATTTCCACAATTTTGCGACTAATTGCCAGTCCTAAACCAGTTCCTTCTGCTTTGTGTGCGCTATCTCCCACCTGTTCAAAAGGCAAAAAGATTTTATCTAACTGTTCCGGTGTCATTCCCACACCCGTATCTTCAACTTGAAAGCGAATTTTGGTGATTGGGAATTGCTCTTTCCCACTACCATTTACCCCTACTTTAAAACTCACGCTACCTTTATCAGTGAATTTGATAGCATTACCTAACAAATTAATTAACACTTGACGCAGACGTTTTTCATCAGCATGAATAGCTGTAGGTAAATGATTGAGTGCCTGATAATCGAAGCCAATTTCTTTTTGTTCTGCCTTAATGCTACATATTTCTCGAACTCCCAATAAAAATTTATCAAAATAAAAATCTGTGGGATATAGTTCTAACTTTTGTGCTTCGATTTTAGAAATATCTAAAACATCATTAATCAACGTTAACAAATGCGAACCGCATTGATAGATAATGCTGATTCCATCCTGTTGTTTAGAACTAGCACTTTTATCTCGTTGCAGAATTTGAGCATAGCCGAGAATACCGTTGAGAGGAGTTCGCAATTCATGGCTCATGTTTGCCAAAAAATCGCTTTTTGCATGGTTGGCAGCTTCGGCTTGTTCTTTGGCTAAATTCAATTCTTTTGTGCGTTCTGTAACTCGATTTTCTAGTTCCGTGAAAGACTCTTGCAATTGTTTTGCCATTTCGTTAAAAGACTGTGCCAAAACACTAATTTCTTTTACCCCGACAATTTCCATAGACGAGTCTAAGTTTCCCGCAGCAATTTGCTCAGATGCTTGGATTAATCGGAAAATTGGTTTAGCAATCCAGCGAGAGGTAATAACACCTAGCAACGTAGCCAACAATAAAGCTAATACACAAAGCAAAATAGTAATGCGTGTATTAACGTTAATTTGCCCCATGAAATCAGACTCTGGTACTGTCACGACAATCAGCCAATCTAGACCATATTTATCTTTCCAAGGCGTAATTTGAACAAATTGGCGCTGTCCGTTGAGGGTAAATTCTAAGTGTTGGCTAGCTTTGATTTTGTTTAAATTGCCAAAGTGTTTAGTTAAATGCTCTGCCGTGGCTCGAATTAAAATATCTTTACTGTCTGAGGCTTTAAGGCGTTTTGCCTCTTTATTTACCATTTTGTAAGGCGACTCAGTAGCGGAACTTGCGACTATCAGCCCGTCACGCTCTAAAATAAAAGTCTTGCCATTTGGACTAATTTTTAATTGGCGCAAGAAATTACTAATTTGCGAAAGCCGCAGGTCAACCCATAAGATTGCTTGCAGGGTGCGGGTTTCGTTATATACAGGATAAGTAGCAGAGATTGCTAATATGTCAGGGAAGCCATCCCAAGGATAAACGCTACTCCAAGCGGGCTTGCCTGCTTTAATGGCATCTTTGGATGAAGTGTCTTTTAGAACATCATAGTCATAGACATCTATCAGTTTAGTACGATTTCCCTGGCTATCTGTGGCGTAGGTGTAGCCTTTAGTTTTGGAGTAGGGGGAAGGTTGATCGATCGTGACATCGTGAAAGTCTTTGAAATATCCAGCCGCTACATATTCCCCATTTGGTAGGGTGTGACCGATGTACCCCACATCAAACACTTGCATTTGTTTCCAGAAATAACGCCCCATACCTTTTAAATCTCGCAGGTTAAGCAAGCCTAACTTGACGTTGCTGACGTTGACTTGATTAATTTGATGAGGAGTAGCTAAGTAACTATCTAGGTGCTGATCGATGCGATCGCTGACTTCAGTTTGCAATTGAGTCGCCAAATCATTAATCGCTTTTTGTCCGTTGCGTAGGGAAAAATAACCCACAAGTCCCACCGCTGCAAAGATTTGCAAAACAAACGGAACCACCAAAACAAGGCGTAATGGTACTTTCTGGGCAAGCAGGGTGCGGGTAGCGATACTTTTCATTTAATCAGTTGGCGTAAAATAAAGTCCTTGCCGAAGGCATCGTCTTTAAACGACGATGATTTGGCGCTGTTTACCTATATAGTTCCCAAACTGGATTTGAAAATTTCAACATCTAACATTGGGAATGGGGAATGGGGAATGGGGAATTGGGCATTGGGCATTGGGCATTGGGTAATGGGGAATGGGTAATGGGGAATGGGTAAGAAAGAAGAAATATTTCTCCCCCTTGTCCCCCTGCCCCCCTGCCCCCCCTGCCCCCTTGTCCTCTTTCCCTTTTCCCCTCCTCAAAAGTGCATAATTAACCTCAAGTGATTCCCATCAATTAATTAGAACCACAGCAGACACTCTTTTATGAACACTCGCTGACAACTAGCAAGAGGAAACTTCATGAAAAAACGTGAAGACATCGTGGAAAAGTTCTCGACGTTTCTCAGCTTTGGAAATGCCAACATTGCTAGAAACCTGATTTGGCACACAGATCCAGAACTAGAACGTTATATAAAACGTTTAGTCAAGTCTGAACCAGAAGCTAATAAGGAATTTTGGGCACGATATTTTTTGAAAATTTTAATAGAGGCATCCCATTCACAGAGTAAAGAAACAGAGAATAAAAAAGATACACGAACACAAATTCAAGCCAACGCAGGCAAATCTTCTGTTCCATCTTCTTCAATAGCGGGAAGACACTTATCAGCTTACTTACAAGAAGCTTGTTTGTGGGCTTCTCAAAAAAGTTATCAAAGGTTTAAGTTTCTCCGGCATAAATACCCATTAGAAGAATATTTTCAGATAGCTAATTCAGCTGCAAATCCTCCAGCTAAACTTCTCAGAAATTTTAATTTAGACCATCCGCAAACCAATATAGAAGGTTATGCTAAAACTGCATTAGTACGTTTTGTCAGCAATACAATTTATCGACAAGATATAGAAGCAAAAAGAGATAAATTTTCTGATTATGGTTTGTTAAAACATTTAACTAATAAAGAATTGCGAGAAGCTTTAACTTCCCAAGGTATGAACAATAACCAAATTCCATCATACTGCTTAGTTTGGCAATGCTTAGATGAAATTTATCAACCGAACCAGAGCTTAGTCAATAGGAATTTTAAATATCCAAGTGAAACACAATTAACCCAAATTACTTTTCGCTACAATCAACGGCAAAATCAACTAAATTCTTCTACAGCAACTTCACTAGAGAAAATTCAAGATATGCTGTCAACTTGCATTAAAGCTGCTCGCGATTACCGCACCAAACGTTTTTTACCTCTAGAAGAATATGATACTATATCTGACTTGATGCCTACTCCTTGGGATAGACTTTTGCAACAAGAAGCATCGGAACAAGTCCAATCTATCATCTGGCAGTTATTTTCAAATATGCCAGAAGCCGGACAAATAATATTTAAACTTTTGCTAGGATTAAATTTAACTCAAATTGAAATAGTCGCAGTTTTAAAAAGTAAGTATCCGGAATTGCAAAAGCAATATCAAGTGGCTCGTCACTTAGCAAGATACAATAAAAATCTCTTAAAAGACTTGGCTAATGAGTGGCAGAAAATTAACCCAGAAGTTTGCCTAAATGATGACAAAGATATTGAACGAATAAAAGACGCTATGGGTGAGTGCTTGCAGTCGCTCTGTCAAAACTTGTTATATTCGACTTTAGATAAAATTGAAGAACAATGCAATCATTCAAAAAAGCTTTCAACTCTAACCAATGAAATAAATCTGCTGAAACAGCCACGACTAGAACCGTTGATTGTTGACTTATCTGAGGCATCTAATATGCTTCGAGAGATAAAACAAAATTTAATAAATTGTTTCCAGGAAGAATTAGAAATTAATATGAATTTACCGAAAAAATCTCTAAAGTTAGTTGAACCTAAAATAGATATTTTTGTTGATGAATGGATAAAAGGCAAACTTTATGTTGGTAATAAGGGTGAAGTAAGATGACATCTGATTTGAATGAATTAATGGTAATTTATCCCGATAAATTATGGTTAGAAATATCAGACCAAGCACAAGAACACGCATGGCGATTATCTAAACTAAAGTCTTACTCTCATACAACTGCTAGTTGGAATGCCTACCTTAATAATCTGTGTTTGCATATTTTTTTGGCTTGGTTGAAAGAAGACCCCGATTTGCGGGAAACTGTCAATGTTTGGCTGGATGACGAGCAACTAGCCAGCGTCTGGGAAGTTGTAAATGGCACGATGCTAACTATCGGTGATACTAAATTAGTCCTAATTCCCAGCGATAAAAGTAATTTTCAAGAGTTGCGGATTCCCCAAGAATGGGTTGATATTCCTAACTGGGCAGGTAACTATTATTTGGCTGTGCAGTTAAACTTGGAAGAACGCTGGTTTGGGGTATGGGGATACGCAACTCATCAACAAATCCGGAAGGATGCTAAATATGATTCTTTGGATCAAACTTACTCTTTGGATGTAGAAGATTTAATTACAGATTTGAATGTGATGTGGGTAGCACGAGAAGTTTGCCCTGTTGAGAAACTAGAAGTAGAACCTTTATCGATATCAAGTACAAAAGTAGAGAAATTATTAGAGCAATTAAGTAAATTCACGTTTTACTCACCTCGCTTAGATGTGCCTTTTGAAATGTGGGGAGCACTACTAGCGGTGGAAGAATATCGGCAGCGTCTCTATCAACGACGGCTAGAAAATCAAAAAAACAATCAAGTTGAATGCAGCCAAATGAAAGCAAATAATTTGAGCCAATGGTTTGAAAATATCTTTGAGGTGGGTTGGCAATCTTTTGATGCCGTTATAAGCTCACAACAGAAGACTTTAGCCGTTCAATTTAGAACTGATGCGACGTTGAACGACCCGCGTGTTAAGGGAGCCAAGTTAATTGATTTGGGGATGCAATTGGGTGGTACTGCCGTTGTGCTGCTACTGGGTTTAACATCAGAGTTGGATGAAAAAATCAGTATTCGCGTGCAACTGCATCCGGCAAATGAAGAAATTTACTTGCCACCCCATCTCAGACTGGTTTTGCTCTCGGAATCAGGGAAAATTCTTCAGGAAGTACAATCAAGAAATCACGATCATTTGATTCAATTAAAGAAATTTAAATCTCATCCTGGAAAAAATTTTAGTATTAAAATAGCTTTTGGTGATATCAGTATTCAAGAGAACTTTGTGCTTTAACCGCTGGTTAACTTCCAAGCATGAGTAAGTTAGTTGTATTAAATTTGGGAAGAGGTGACTTAAAGCGGGGCTTTCCCTCGGTGACAGTTCAGCTATGGGAAGAAGGCAATCCCATTGCCATGCAATTTACAGGCAGCTTACCACCGGCATTGTCGCTTTGGCAACTCTACAGGCGTTGGCAGTTACTTTATCAGTTGCTCTATGAAGCGCTTTATCCTAGTTTGGGTTGGCGGAAATACGTAAATAAAGAAGATGAAGAAATCGAAATAGATGAAGAGGACGTAACCAATATTTCCTCGGTGGATTTTATTAATTTATGTGATGATTTATCTCAGGGAATCAATACTTGGCTGAAGTCCGAGGCATTTCGCAATATTGACCAAAAATTACGCACAACATTAGATACTGATGAGGAAATTCGGGTAATTTTGGCAACAGAAGACGAAGAAGTAAAACGGCTTCCTTGGCATCTGTGGGATTTATTTGAAGATTACCAATCAAGTATTGTCGGCATCAGTGCTGCGGAGATTGAACGAGTTAAGCCATTACCTAAAAATCCAGGGGATAAGTTAAGAATTTTAGCGATTATTGGCAATAGTGAAGGAATTGATGTCCAAAAAGATAGAGCAATTTTAGAACAATTACCAGGCGCTGAAACAGTTTTTCTGGTAGAGCCACAACGACAAGAGTTAGATAAATGGCTGTGGGATAAACAGGGGTGGGATATTCTCTTTTTTGCCGGACATGGTTCAACTCAAACTGATGGGGAAACCGGGCGAATTCATATTAATAAAACTGATTGTCTGACGGTTCCTCAGTTGAAAAATGCGCTGAAAGCAGCGATCGCTCGCGGGTTGCGTTTAGCTATTTTTAACTCCTGCGATGGGCTTTCCTTAGCGCGGAATTTAGCTTCTTTGCAGATTCCGCAAATGATTGTCATGCGCGAACCTGTGCCGGATTTAGTCGCACAAGAATTTTTGAAGCATTTTCTCGCAGCATTTGCTGATGGTGAGTCTTTTTATTTGGCGGTGCGAGAAGCACAAGATAGGTTGCAGGGTTTAGAAAATGAGTTTCCCTGTGCTAGTTGGTTACCTGTGATGTGTCAAAATCCATCCGAAGCACCGCTAGTTTGGCAAAAACCGATTGTTGCTCCTAAGCGCAAATCCGCACCAAATCGTCGTATTCTACGGATCGCTTTTCAAGTCAGCTTGTTCGTAACCGCTTTGATAATAGGAATGCGCTCGCTTGGGATTTTACAGTCGTCAGAACTGATGTCTTTCGATCGCGTCATGCGATCGCGTCCTTATGAAGCACAAGATCAACGCATTTTGGTGGTTGGCATCACCGAAGCTGATGTTCGCGTACAAAGCGCCAAAGAAAGAGGTGGAGCTTCATTATCAGACAAAACTTTGGCACTCGTTGTGAGAAAATTAGAACAGTTTCAACCGCGAGCGATCGGCTTGGATATTTATCGCGAGAATCCAGTCAGCACAGATTATGCTTCTTTAACCAAGACAATGCAAAATAGCGATCGCTTTTTCGCTATCTGCAAAACCAGTGAAGATGACAAAAACCCTGGTATCCCCGCACCTCCAGAAGTGAGCGTGCAACGCCAAGGCTTTAGTGATGTTTTAGCCGATCCCGACGGCGTTATCCGCCGACAATTATTGGCGATGGCACCAGCACTTCCTTGTTTAACCGACAAATCCTTCAGCTTTCGTTTAGCGAGCCGTTACTTGGCTGATTTTGGCATTATACCACAACTTAATTCCGAAAAAAACTTTCAGTTTGGCAATGTCGTCTTCAAAAACTTAGAGTCAAACAGCGGGGGTTATCACAAAATCGATAATTTAGGTCATCAAGTGCTGCTAAACTGGCGAGCAAGACCTGCGATCGCTCCACAAGTTACACTTAAACAAGTTCTACTCAATGAACTTACGCCAGATTTAGTGCGCGATCGCATTGTCATCATTGGTACCACAGCTGAAAGTTATCATGACTATTGGTCTACTCCCTACAGCGCCCAAAAAATGCCCTACCAACCGATGTCAGGGATAGTCGTTCAAGCGCATATGGTAAGTCAGATTCTCAGTGCTGTGTTGGATCGCAGACCATTATTATCAGTCTTGCCAAAATGGTGTGAAGTTATGTGGATCTGGTGCTGGTCTATTGGCGGAGGTATGATTGCTTGGTACTTCCGCACACCATTACACTTAGGAATAGCGATCGCCTGCGGTCTGGCTATTTTATATGGAGTTTGCCTTTATATATTAATACAAGGGATATGGATACCGCTTGTTCCCTCAGCCTTGGTTTTCCTAGCTTGTAGTGTAATTGTGGCAGTATATACTGCATCTGAGAATAATAAAAAACACAATTAACAAATAACTAATAATCTCATGTCCCCTCAATTACCCCGTCAGCAACAAACCTCTAGAAAGTCTTCCCTCCCCTTCTAGGGGAGGGACAGGTTTTGCGTAGCAATAACCAGGGAGAGGTTTGAATGGAATTAAGGTTAATTTGCTGTACATAATATAACAAATAACTAATGATGAATGAAAAAATCAAACGTGCATTTCCCATTATTTTGACATCGCTGTGCATTAGCTACATGATGCCAGTCATGGCATATTTCGATTCATCTAATATACAAATTCGTTTTAATCAAAAAGAAGCAGATGGATCGAGCCGAGGCAGACCATCTAGAAGGGTAGGAACGGGAAGTCGCGGAGAATGTCCACCTGTGGAAGTGCCAGTTACTGCTTTGATACCCAATAAAAATCCCGGTTTAACGGTTGAGGAACATCCTACGTTTTGGTTTTTTGTCCCTTATCAGTTTAATAATACATCCGGGGGAGAGTTTGCCTTGCAGGATGAAGCAAACAATGATGTTTACCGAACTTCTTTTAAGCTGCCGGAAACAGCAGGGATAGTTAGCCTCAGCGTACCATCCACAGTAAGCTTAGAACTTAACAAAAGCTATCAATGGTACTTTAAAATTTACTGTAGTCGGCAAAATTTATCTAACCCAGTATTTGTGCGTGGATGGGTGCAAAGAAAAGCGCTCAAACCAGATTTAGAGAGACTTTTGCAAGCAGCTAACGATAAGCGATCGCGCATTGCTATTTATGCTGAAAATGGTATTTGGTATTCAGCTTTGACCGAGTTAGCTAAACTTCATTTTGCGGAACCTAAAAATACCGTCTTTATTAATGATTGGACTAATTTGTTGCGAGATGTTGGCTTGGAGAATTTAGCCGAACAACCGTTTGTCGGTGAAGTGAAAAGCTACCGTTAAGTTAGGTAATGGGGAATGGGTAATGGGGAATGGGTAATGGGGAATGGGTAATGGGGAATAAAAATAATTACCAATGCCCAATGCCCAATGCCCAATGCCCCATGCCCAATTACCCATTACCCATCTAAAGCCAATTTCCAACTAAAACATAAGGTGCCCAAAAATAAGGAGTTTGATATTTAGCTAATAAAGCAAGTTGAGCGTGACGCAAAGCTTTGGCTTTAGTTTCGCGTTGTGCTAACTCTTGATAAAATTGATTCATTAATTCGGCAGTTGATTGGTCTTCTACCGACCATAAAGTTGCTAAAGTACTGCGGGCGCCTGCTCGCACGGCTATTCCTGCTAAACCTAAGGTAGCTCGCTTGTCACCACTAGCGGTTTGACAAGCACTGAGAACAAGTAATTCAATTGCGCGATCGCTTGTATTACGAAGCCGCAATAAGTTATCAAAATCTTTTACTTTCAACAGTTGTTCCCAAGTGAGAATAAAGGTTTTCTCGGCGTTAGAACTAAACTCACCGTGAGTCGCTATGTGAACTACACTAAAGGGTGCTTCTTTAATCTGATTTTGGACATTTTTTTCAGTAAAAGTGCGATTGAGAAGTTCTTGACTTTTGGGAATTGTTGAGTGAATTTTTTTTGATTCCACTATTACGTTGTTGAGCGGAGGAAATGAGCGACCTTCGATTTCGCGTTGTTCGCTAACTCCAGCAATTAAAACATTTAATTCTCTACCTTGCAAAGGTTTGGGGTCAATAAGTTGCAAACCAGGAGCTAAGGCGATCGCATACTTTTCGATTAAATATTGTTTCTGTTTCTCGTCATAAAGAACACCCATCGGAATATTTCGCAAAGAACCATCTAGTACAAACACTAAGGTTTTCATCTTTATCTTTGCTAAATCAGCTTCCAGTGGTTGAATTAACCATTCATACAGTTTTTGTGAGAGTTTTTTAACATCATTAATCCGGTCGGGTTCTTTGAGATATTGCCCTAATTTATCTAGCGTACTTTCAACTTCTTTTGCCTCTTTGTAAGTCGTATAGTGGCTAAGTTCGCTTTCATTTGGTAGCTTGAGGATAATTTCTATGCGGTCTTTTAAAATAATTGGATAAATGACTGCTGCTGTCGAATCATTTTTGTCAACCACGTCATCAATTTGTTTTGGTTTCGCTTGTAAACAAGCTTCCCGAAAAAAGTTTTCTAGTTCACTTAATTGCAAAGCTTCAATCACATTCCGCGCTTGCTTTAAGTTATCTTGACTAACTGAAAATTGGGAATTGGGCATTGGGCAAAGGAGGGCATTGGGCAAAGGAGGGCATTGGGCAAAGGAGGGCATTTTTCCCCCCTGTCCCCCTTGTCCACGGACACGTTCCTTAACGGGGACGCCACATGCTTCAACGGAGGGAACCTCCGCAACGCAGTGGCTTGGGAACCCCCGCACGGAAGTGT
>NZ_JBPAOH010000165.1:0-17153 GCF_050875635.1 Tolypothrix sp. VBCCA 56010 | reverse complement strand
GTCTTTTAAGACGATTGCGTTGGTCTCTTAATCATACGCCCCGAAGTGCGCCGTCTTCTCCCTTACACCCTAACCATGCAACCCCACACCCTTCTTGTTGACGAGTGCGTCAGGTAAATTCATATCTTGATTCAGCAACGCCGGGTTAAAGTGGAATTTATGGAGTCTAAACTCCATAAATAACACAAAGAATATCAATAAAATTTATATGCAAATACTTAAGCAATTAAGTATAAAAACAAAACTTATAGTCATGTTGCTGGTAGTCAGCCTTTGCGCTATGCTGGCAAGCACCTTTACATGCTCTACTGCTGGTAGGTCTCTTCTGACGGAAAGGGTCTTCAATCAATTAACCAGCCTTCGGGCTGCCAAAACTTATCAAATCGAAGATTATTTTGAAAACCTTTACATCCATAGCCAGACTTTAAGCGAAGACCTGACAGTCGTCGCTGCCATGCAGGAGTTTCAGACAGCTTACCGCGAACTGGAAAAATCAACAGTACCTGCGGATTTTGACAAAAAAATTGATACCTACTACCAAACCCAATTTCTCCCCAGACTGGCGCGAACTAGCGAGGGTTCGCCCGTTGTCGCATCTTACACGCCAAAAACAACTGCTGCCCGTTACCTACAATACTACTACACCGCTGCTAACCCTAACCCCGTTGGTAAGAAACTTCTCCTTGACGACCCAGGCGATCGCAGTGACTACAGCCGCGTTCACGCCCGCTACCACCCTATTTTTCGCAATATAGTGCAAAAATACGGTTACTACGATATGTTTTTAATCGATCCCGCAGGAACCGTTGTCTATACAGTTTTTAAAGAAACCGATTTTACCACAAACTTCACTAACGGACCCTACAAAGAGAGTAACTTAGCAGAAGCGATCGCCGCCGCACGAGTAGCAAACGGAAAGGGCTATGTGAAAATAGTAGATTTTAAACCGTACAGCCCTTCTGGGAGTGCGCCTGCGGCTTTTATCGCTGCCCCAATCTTTAACAACTCCCAATTGGTTGGTATTTTGGCGTTCCAGCTTCCCGTTGACAAAATTAACAATGTGATGACTGGCAACAAACAGTGGAAACAAAATGGTTTGGGCAATTCAGGAGAAACTTATCTGGTCGGGTCAGATTATCTCATGCGCTCTGCGTCTCGTTTCCAAATTGAAGACCCAAAAGGTCATGCAAAAACTCTCCGTTCTATCGGTACTGATGAAAAAACCATTAACAAAATCAAAGAGTTCAATACTACAATCCTCCTACAACAAGTGCAAACAAAAGCAGTAAAGGAAGCGTTGTTTGGGAAACAGGGTACGCAGGTTATCGACGATTATCGTAATATTCCGGTTTTGAGTTCTTATGCTCCACTAGATATTGATGGCTTGAGGTGGGTTATCTTGGCGGAAATAGATGTTTCTGAAGCTTATGCCCCAATTCACTCGTTTGAAAAAACAGTTTTGATTGGGGCTACTTTAGTCATCGCCCTAATCACGCTTGTTGCCATGTGGCTGACCGGAATCTTTGTCAAACCGATCAATACTTTAATCAAAAGCGCTCGCCAGGTGGGAGCTGGGGAATTTGACGCGGTTGTGAAATCCGGTTCGCAAGATGAATTTGGAGAATTGGCTAAGTCATTTAACCAAACGATAGACAGCCTTCGTGCCGAAACTCAACTCATCGATCGCCAAAATCGCTCTAATGAAGCATTAGTCTTAAGTATATTTAGTCCGGCGATCGCCAAACGTCTTAAAGACGGAGAGAGAGAAATTGCCGATCAGATTTCTAATGTCTCGGTTTTGTTTTCCGACCTCCACCGATTCACCAAGCTTTCTCAAACGATGTCTGCTCAAGAAGTTGTTGCCCTGCTGAATGAACTGGTAACAGCCTTTGATGAAATGGCAGATAAATACGGTTTGGAGAAGATTAAAACTATTGGTGACGGTTACATGGCTGTATGCGGGCTGAGTGTGCCGCGTCTGGATCATGACAAACGCACGGTAGATTTTGCTTTGGAAATGCAGGCGTTTGTCCGCCGATTTAATTATGAAAAAGGCTTGCATTTAGATGTGGAAATCGGCATCAATTCCGGAGATGTGGTTGCAGGTGTGATTGGCAAAAATAAATTGCTCTACGACGTTTGGGGGGATACTGTAAATATTGCCAATCGGTTGAAGTCTGCTTGTCCGGTAGGAGCAATTTTAGTTTCTCAAAATATATGCGATCGCCTGCGCGATATCTACAATTTTGAGTTCTTTGGTGAAATTCAAGAACCTGGAAAAGAAAAGCTAGTGGGTTGGCAACTCAAAAGTTCTCAGCTTCAAGTAAGTGTTCAAAAAGAAGAATATGAATAATTTCAGCTTTTCAAGCGACTGGCACACCTGGGCGGTAATTGTCGGATTAGGGTTCCCACTCCTGGTAGTTTTACTAGGAGAAATTATTTATCATCTAAAAAGGCGCGGTAGACCGATGGCGGCTACCCTGCGGGTTGTGAAAAACCTCGTTTTGCCCGTCTTAATGCTGATGCTTTTAATCAGGAATGTCCTGAAGCTTGACGTAAACGGGAATTTTGCCAAGCTCGTCCAAACGCTGTTTTGGATATCTGTAATCTACGCTTCTCTCTCGCTATTTAATGTAATTTTGTTTGAAGAAGCAGAGGCAAATACATGGCGGGCAAGGATGCCCAAACTACTGATCGACCTTTCTCGGTTGTTTTTGGTGCTTGTAGGTAGCGCGATCGTTTTGGCGGCGGTGTGGGGTGCAGATTTGGCAGGTCTGGCTACCGGATTGGGCGTTAGCTCGATTGTCATCGGTTTGGCGCTTCAGGACACATTGGGTAGCATTATGTCTGGGATTGCGCTGCTTTTGGAACGCCCCTTCAGCGTCGGTGATTGGTTGCGCGTTGGCAATAGCGAAGACGAGGCGATCGAAGGGCAGGTAATTGATATCAATTGGCGATCTGTTCGCTTACTAACTCTCCAGCGCCAGGTGATTATCGTTCCCCATCAGTTCATTGGCAAAGAAATAATCCATAATTACAGCCAACCAGAACGCATTTATAACCAACGCATCAATATTGGCTTTTCCTACGATAGCCCCCCTAACCTTGTGAAGCAGGTATTACAAAGTACAGCTTTGGCTACACAGGGAATATTAGCTCAACCCGAACCAGAGAGCAAAACCACATCCTATGATGAGACGGCAATTATTTATGAAGTGGAGTTCTTTATCGAAAATTTTGAGGATGTGGAGCAGATACTTGATAGATTTATGACGCGAATCTGGTACGCAGCGCAGCGAAACAACCTGACGCTATATCGCTACCGATACGAGTTAGCTGTAAAAGCTGCTGATAAGGCAGATAGCGCTTCAAGTAAGTTAGCTCAGTTGCACTCAATTCCCGGATTTATGCCTTTAGCTCGCGAGCCGAAAAATTTGGATGACTTAGCTAAGGGAACTATTGTACAACAGTTCGGTGCGGGAGAGAAAGTCATCCGGCAGGGCGAGCCTGGTAATGCTTTGTATATTATTATTGCGGGTCAGGCTCTAGTCACCGTTACCAACGAATTTGGTATTGAGTTGGAGGTAATGACTATCTTGCGTGGTGAGTTCTTTGGCGAGATGGCACTGTTTACTGGGGAACCGAGTCCGGTATCAATCAAAGCAGTTGACGATTTGCAAGTTCTTGTCATTTACTCAGATTCTGTAAATACGATGATTGAACGTCAACCAAGCTTGGGACGTGAGATAGGTAAAATTATCGAAGCGCGAAGCAAAGCGGTAAGTATGGCTCTACAAACAGATGTTTCGTCGAATGCTGAGGTTGAGCCTATTAGAAATTGGAAGTAAATTGATATCAACTAACCAATTATTTGTCAATTTATCAAACTGCTGTCTTTGGCTTGTCGAGAGAACTGATAACTTTTTTACAAAATATATACTTCTAAAAAATTTCAGGTGATAATGTGATTTTAGAAATGGAGTATGGCGAGATTAAAGGCGAGTTAATTGGTGATGGAATTGTGCGATCGCTCTCGTTAATCAATAACTTGTAAGTCAACACATTCAAAACAACTGGGTCAAGATCGCTTTTTTGGCTCTCTATGTGGCTCTCAACTTGTTTATTTTCTTTGCGGCGTTTGAGCGATACGCAAGCCTTGGCGCAAATTTATACGTTCAAATCGCCAGAGGTTGTGGCGCAGCGCTAAACTTCAACGGGGCTTTAATCTTGATTCCCATGCTGCGGCATTTTATGACATGGCTTCGCAAAACACCCCTTAACAACTATATCCCTATAGATGAGAGCGTCGAGTTTCACAAGCTCGTGGGTCAAGTCATGTTTGCTTTTGCGATCGTGCATACGATCGCGCATTTTTTCAATTACACCACATTGCCCGTTCCCTTTACACAGAGTCTTTTTGCGACGAAGGCTGGCTTGTCAGGATTTTTGTTACTGCTAGTTTTCGCAATTATGTCGGTAACAGCGCAAGCTCCAATACGCAAAGGAGGAAAATTTGCGCTTTTCTATGCAGCTCACATGGGGTACTTCCTGTGGTTTGCCCTGGCATTAGTTCACGGACCAGTTTTTTGGCAGTGGAAGGACGTTGGATTGGTCAACCCGAACAAGGATACAACGAATTTGGTGTAGCCCTAGAAGGCAGGTATTATTTAACACCATATTTCCGAATTGGTTTAGGTTACGCTTTTGGTGGTGTCGATGACCGAGATTTTACAGGTTATCGCTCGAATGGTGGTCCTTATTTGAACATCAGCTTTAAGGTAAATGAGCTTTTTGGCGGCTTTGGACGACAGAAGGTAGTACCGAGACAACAGCAGGAATCTGAGGTTAAAACTGTAACTGAGAAGCCAAAAGTCAATACAACTTTAGAAGTATTTTCTGAATGAGGAGTGCATATGAGTGGAATTATACGACGTAGTGAGCGCTTCAGCGCTCAAATAAGCACTTTAGTGCTTACTACGTGCTTTCTATTGCTTATCTCACCAGAAATAGCAGTTAGTCAATCTCCAGTTTCCCCCTCTTTACGGGTTGTGGTGAATAGTGCGGAAGATGTTGTTAAGGCTGATGATAAGTTAACTTTACGAGAAGCGATCGCCTTAATAAATGGTACTTTACCACTACAACAATTAAGCAGTGCTGAAAAAGCTTTGGTTCAGCAAAATACGCCGAACTCACGTATAGAATTTAGCTTACCATCTAGTGAAACCACTATTCAGTTACAGCAGGAATTACCAGCTTTAACAAAGCCGGTGATAGTTGATGGTACTACTCAAACTCTTTACAACGCTTCTCGTTCAGCTACTGCCCAAATTGCTATTCCTAAACCGATGGTGGCAATAACTCCTGCACTCAACAAAGAGATAATTCGCGGTTTAAGTGTCGTTGCTGATAACGTGCAAATTCGCGGTTTAAGTATTTACGGTTTCAGTTCGTCGAACCGAGGCGCAACTTTAACTATACCACCAGCGGATATCTTTATTGACAACAGCACGAAAAATGTGGTGCTGGAAAATAACTGGTTGGGTATTACCCCAGATGAAAAAATGCCAGAAAAAACATCTGCTTTTGGGGTTTACGTTTTCAACAGTAGGGGGACGACGATTCGACGCAATCGTATTTCTTACCATGATGGCAGTGGCATTATTACCTCGCAACGTGCGGAAAATACTTTGATGATAGAAAACATCATCGTCGGTAATGGTCTTGCGGGAATGCCTGATGCAGTGCGTTTAGAAGGAGTAATTTCTAATTCTCAACTTCAGGGCAATTTGATTTGCGGTAACGATGGTGCTGGTGTTTATTTATTCAAGCCATCAGGTAAAGTACAAATTCGCGATAACCGCATCGCTTTCAATGGTAAGCGTTTGCGACGCGCTGCGGTCTATTTGATGGGCAATGAACATCAAGTTATTGATAATGAAATCAGTCATCAAACTGGACCTGGGGTGGTGGTGACTGCGTTTCCCACGAGTAAAGCTTATGGTTTTGGTTCAGCGTTGGGTAACATAATTCAAAATAACAGATTTGCTGAGTTAGAAGGTTTGAGTATTGACCTGAACACTCAGCAAAATCTTGATGTCAGCGATTTTCAACGCGGTGATGGTTCTAACCCTAAGCCTAACAGTTCAAACCGACGCATAGATACAGGCAATGGAGCGGTGAATGCACCACAGTTTGCCAGTTCTGGGTTATTTATTGTCAATGGCAAAGCGTTAATTAATGGTACTGCTGAACCTGGTTCTCAAGTCGAAATTTACCGAGTTGACGAGCAAGACAATGATTATGGTCCTTTGAGTCAGCCTTTGGCAACAGTGAGAGCAGACGAAAAAGGCAAGTTTAATGCTAGTTTAACTCAGTTGCAGGCGGGAGACAAAATTAGTGCGATCGCTACTGTTCCTAAATATGGCACTTCCGAACCAGCTTACAACGCGATTATCCGTTCTGTTAATGCTTCGCAAGTAATCCAACGAACACCTAAAATCCAAAATCCAAATTGCGTCAGCGCTGCACCAGAACTAAAATCAGAACCGCTTCCGGAACCAAAACCAGAACCGATACGTTTGAAAGTGCCGCGTATTGTTCACTTTGCTTTAGATAAATCTAATATTAGTTCTGAAAGTGCAACGGTGCTAAATCGCGTTGTCGAAGTATTGCGTCAATATCCTTTTATTGTCGTGGAAATTGAAGGACATACTGACCCGCGTGCAAGTAATGAATACAACTTGGCGTTGAGTAAGCGACGTGCTTCGTCTGTGAGAAATTATCTCTTAAAAAGTGCGATCGCGCCAGAAAGAATGACAATTCGCTCATTAGGGGAAACTCAACGACGTTCTCAAGGTAATAGCCGTATTGATACTGCACGAGATAGACGTGCGGAATTGATTTTCAAAGATATCAGGGGTGTAGAAATCATCATCGAAGAACAAGAAAACGACTTACAGATAGAAGGTGATCGCTAATTTTGGTAATCTTGACAACACAGCCGGCAACAATTACAGCTTCGTTCGTTTCCGTGTCAAAATCGATTGATATATAGCAAAGTTCAACAATTATCGAGGATTTATTGAATATGCCTGTGGAGCATGAAAACAAGGTAATGACCGAACAAGAGGTAGCGAAGCTGTGGGAAGCTTTCCAAATGTTTGACGAGGACGGCAACAGTACCATCTCAGCAGAAGAACTGGGGCAGGTAATGCGTTCCTTGGGACAAAACCCCAGCGACACAGAACTGCGCGATATGATTAAAGAGGTAGACGTTGACTTGTCGGGCGCTATCAATTTTGAAGAGTTCAAAGCGCTAATGGTGTCTCAACAAGGCGATCGCAACAGCCGTTTGGCGCTGGCATTCAGTGTATTTGACGAGAACGGCACCGGTGAAATTACCGCAGACGAGATGCGTGCGGTGATGAGTCAATTTGGGCTGACAGATCAAGAACTCGATGAGATTATCAAAGAAGTCGATCATGATGGCGATGCTTCAATTGACTTTGAGGAATTCTGTAAGCTGGTGCCAGAATCAGAAACCGCGATCGGCTACAAAGATTCACCAATTCCCCTCGTCACGCCAAAAACAACCGCAACAGACGGTGGAGTTGCCCCCACCACCGAAGACACTACAGAAAAAGCAACCACGGAGCTCGAGCCGGAGATAGCGCGGCTAAAAGAACAACTCGCGCAACACCCACAAAGCGAGCAAAAACGGGGTACGTCCCGCTTGCAAATGCAGATTGGTTTGTTCCGTTTGATTCAGGGAGCAGCGTATCGTTGCTTCCGCGAAAGTTTCTCCGCCAATCACGAAACCCACTTGCGGGTGAGAAACCTACCTTATAGAATTACTGACTTCTTGCAGTTTCTAAAGACGGCGATCGCCCTTTATAAAGGGTTAGGTGTAGTGGAAGCTGCTTGTAACCCGGTACTTGATGCAGTAGTTGAATCCCTCACAGATGAATATGCCCGACTAGAAGAGCGCATCAAGAATTGGAAGACAATAGAAAAGACAACAGAGATGTTGGCAGAAGAAAAAGCGATGCTAGAAGCGCGTCGCAAATCAGCCAATGTCAAAGACAAATTTGCGGCAGGAGTCGAGTTTGCGATCACCCTGAAGAAAAAGCGTTTTAGCTTGCGCGACATTGCCGAAGGTGTGCTTGCCATCAACGAACTCAACCGACTACGGAAGATGGAGCTTAATCAAGAAATGGCTCCACCACCAGCCAAATCAGAGGAACATCCAAAAGAGTATCTGAAGAAGTGGAACCGTGTCATCCTCTCCCAAGCATCAGAGGAAGTGGATGGTGCGATGATGCCAGTAAATTATTGGTATCACAAAGATGAGAAAGCCTTCTACACCACCCGCTATTGGCCTAGTCTTGACACTGAACTGGCACGAGCCAAAGCACTCAAACATATCAGTATTGCAAGCGATCGCATCTACCGCCTTTATGGTATGCTTAAGCCGGCATCGCGGCTTTCCGGGGCAAGAACCACATTGCAAAAGCTGTTGCAAAAAGGTGATTGGGAAGGCATCAAGGAAGCGTGTCTGGTTGCACAAGATTACATCAAGGATTTGGAATCGGCTGTCCAGAGCGGACAATTTTTACAAGAAACATACTCTTTTGATCCTCACCTTGTGGATAAAGCTCCCTACTTTACTCCTGAAGAAGAAGAGTTTTCCCGTAGCGGTGTATTTGTAGAACTGAGTTAATAGCGTTACAGATTCAGGTTTTAGCTCACGCAGGTAGGCTTCGTTTGTGTAGCCGAGGCAGCGCGTTGCGGTGAGTCCACGGGCGCGGTTGCCTGTACCGTCTATTCGTAGTGGCGTTAGCGCAGCGGTAGCGACGCAGGAGCGTCACCCGTAAAGCCCTGCGGGCACACTTCGTGAACGCGGAGCGTCTTTGTTCGCGTAGCGTCTCCGATAGGAGAAGGAGAAGGGAAGTTCCCTCCGTTGTAGCGACTGCCGTCCAGGCTTATAGCCTGTTCGCGCAGCGTGCGCTTGGCGCAGGGCAAATAAAGCGCTTGGAACGAGAGTTATGGAATCGGCACAGCCCGCAATAACCGCTCCAGCACAGTTGTTGCCCTGCGTCCTCCCGCTGGAATCAAACGATGGCAAAGAACATAAGGAGCAAGAAACTTCACGTCATCAGGAATCGCATAATCACGCCCTAACAGAAAAGCTAACGCCTGAGTAGCTCGTTGTAGAGCCATTGTACCGCGAGGACTCACACCAAGAGAAATTTCTTCATCTTGGCGTGTCGCCCGCACCAATTCCAAAATATACTGTTGCAATGAGCTTTCCACTCTTACTTGAGCGCAAATTTGGCGCAATTCTTGCACCTCTGCCAAAGTAATACAAGGTTGTAAATCAGCAACTTTGATATTCTTATCCACACTTTGCAGCATCTGTAATTCTTCTGCTTGAGAAGGATAGCCCAAACTTAAGCAAAGCATAAACCGATCCATCTGCGCTTCTGGCAAGGGAAAAGTACCTTGATATTCGATGGGGTTTTGAGTCGCGATCGCAAAAAAAGGTGTCGGAACAGCGCGAGAAACACCATCTACCGTTACCTGTTGTTCTTCCATCACTTCCAGCAAGGCTGACTGAGTGCGGGGTGTAGCCCGATTAATTTCATCAGCTAGTAGCACATTGGCAAATATTGGACCAGGGAGAAAGCTAAATTCGCCGCTTTTTGGGTTCCAAATATTGACACCAGTAATGTCAGTAGGAAGTAAATCTGGGGTGCATTGTAGCCGTTGAAATTTGCCATCAATAGAACGAGCTAGAGACTTTGCCAGCAGGGTTTTACCAACTCCAGGGACATCTTCTAGTAAAGCGTGACCACCACCTAACAAAGCAACTAGCACTAAGCGTATTGCCTCTGGTTTGCCAACGATGGTCAGAGCGAGATTTTGTGTTAGCGCGTCAATTTTTTCTCTCATGCACTGGGGGAATGGTTAGTTGTTAGTTGTTAGTTGTTAGTTGTTAGTTGTTGGTTGTTGGTTGGAGTGTTGTTGGTTGTTGGTTGGAGTGTTGTCCACTAACTCCTAACTCCTAACCACTAACCACTAACTCCTAACTCCTAACTCCTAACTCTCATTAGTATTCCCACTCAGCACTTCTTTTGCAGCAATGCAGTCAAGTTGAATTTGTGTTTTCAGGTCTTCTAGAGAAGAAAATTTTTGTTCTGGGCGCAAAAATTTGACGAGTTGCACTGTTAGATTTTTGCCGTATAAATCGCCAACCCAATCTAACAGATGCACTTCTACGGTTGGATGAGTGCCGTTTACAGTTGGGCGATCGCCTATATTCATTACGCCAACGATTGTGTCAGTTTGGTTTTCTTCGATAAAAACGCGAACTGCGTAAACACCTTGACGGGGCAAAAATTTTTCTTTAGCTAATTGCAAGTTGGCAGTGGGAAAGTTAATAGTTCTACCAATTTGTTGACCTTGGACGACAACACCAATTAGGGTATAAGGATGCCCTAAGAGTTGGTTTGCGAGTTCGATATTACCGTTTGCCAGATGTTGGCGAATCAGTGAAGTGCTAATACGAGCCTCCTCGGTGGAAGTGACACTCTCACCTGCATGAGTTTGGATGGGAACGATGGTGACGGGAATACCATATTTGGCGGCGATAAATTGTAAATGCTTGGCGGTACCACTGCGCTTTTTACCAAAACAAAAATCTTCCCCGACGCTAATTTGTTGACATTGCAGTTGTTGTACGAGAATTTGTTCTACGAATTCTTCGGGAGTCAACGCAGATAATTCTTTACCAAAGGGTAATAGTACCAGTTGTTCGATGCCAAGCGATCGCAGCTGTTGCACTTTTTCATCCACTGGTGTCAACAAAGCATGAGGTATCCCTGTAAAAAATTCTTGTGGATGCGGATAAAAGGTGACAACTGTTGAGTAAATGTAATTAGTATTATTTTCTTTCTCTTTATTTTCTCTGTTGGCTTGTTGCAAAATTGGTGCAATTACTCTTTGGTGTCCGCGATGGACACCATCAAATTTGCCCAGCGCAACAGCAGTAGGCGTTAAAGCCAATTTGGTGTCAGAAGCAACCCACACAGCATACCCATTTGGAGACAGATTTACCACGTCGATTCGGGGATTTTAGGTTTTTGAAGCAGTTCCGAAAAAATTCATTTTTCAAAGGCTAGTTTTCGGGAGAATGAATTCACCCTCAACTAACTTTTCGCTGCTGCCGTTTAGCTCAACTGCCATTCATCCGCTTCTTGCGCTCGTGCGGAAGAACCCGCATTCGGTGTAGTTCAAGTTGCGGCATACCCGTTGGGGTATGTGGCGATAAAGCTGTTTATCACCAATCTAAACTAAAATCTCCCATCGCTTCGACTACAACCTTTAAGCAGAAAACTCACTAACAGGAATAGATTCTGATAAGGGCATGGATATGGGAACCTGAAGTACCATTCCTTCTCGTGCCATAATCGCACCAGGAAATTGCACTGCGGCTTCTGACCCTACACGATCCAAAAATTCATCGTCGTGTGCGGGATCGTGGTGGAAAATTACCAAAGTTTTGACGTTAGCTGCTTTGGCTATTTTCACAGCTTCTTGCCATGTGGAATGTCCCCAACCGATTTTCGGCGACTTTGGCGAATGATATTCATCGTCAGTATAAGTGGAGTCATAAATGAGGATGTCGGCGTTACGAGCTAGCCACATCACATTTTCATCCAACCTATCCGGAAAATGCTCAGTATCAGTGATATAAACAGCCGCACCATCGCGCCAATTAACTCGGTATCCTACCGCTTCACCCGGATGGTTCAGAGGTGCCGTTTCGACGATAATATCATTAATTTTGATTGGCTCTCCGGGTTTGACATTGTAAAAATCCAAATTAGCTTGCATGATTTGCAAAGGTACGGGAAAATTTGGATGCAGCATTTGGTCATTTAGCCGCTGTTCGACAGTGGAACCATCAGGAGCGATCGCACCATAAATATGAAAGTCATTTCCCCTGACAAAACCTGGGGTAAAAAAGGGAAATCCCTGCACGTGATCCCAGTGGGAGTGCGTGAAAAATATATGAGCTTCTATCGGCATTTGGCGCAATAATGATTGCCCCAAAACATGCAGTCCCGTACCACCATCGAAAATTAAGCGTTTACCGCCCGCTTGCATCTCAACGCAAGGGGTATTACCGCCGTAACGAACGGTATGTAGTCCTGGACTGGGGATGCTGCCGCGAACGCCCCAAAATTGTACGGTAAATTGATTATCTATCCTAGACATGGGTGTTGCTTTGCTGGATACTGAGCGGGCGATCGATAAAAGAAATTGTTACTCCTGTTTGTCCAGTTTATGCTGTATCTTGTGCGCTTTGTGAGACGCTTAATTTCAAAGGTAAAACAGCATACCCTTTTTAATGCTAGTGCAGGCTTAATTTGGTTATCTTGCTCTTGCTTATTATTAAAGACTGCAAGGCAAATTCCTTGACTTTTCCAGGCGTATATGTATGAGTTGTTTTCAAGAGTGCTCCTACTTTATAGCCTAAATTTTCTTGTAATGCATTTAACAAGCTTTACTAGCTCCCTTGTACATAAAATTATTCAAGTCAACTTAAATTCCCACTCAGACAATTGATTAACGCCACCTGCATAGGTGAGATTATATTGCAATGGGGTTATACTGATGTAGTTTTTACGGATAACATGCACGTCAGTAGGTACATTTTCAGGCAAATTTAAATCGGATGGCGGTTCCACATCTTCTAGAACTTCTCCGGTTAACCAGTAGTATGTTTTTCCACGCGGATCGATGCGCTTGTTAAAAACATCTACGTAGTGTCGCATACCCTGACGGGTAATAGTCACTCCAGCAATTTCTGACCACTTGACAGCGGGAACATTGACGTTAAGCAACATCAATTCTGGTATGGGTTTTGCTGCTATTTGGTCTACGAGAATTTTCGCAAAGTCAGCAGCAGGTTGAAAATCTTTGCAAGTGTGGCTGGTAAGACTCAATGCCACACTGGGAATGCCTTCAATTATACCCTCCATTGCAGCGGAAACAGTTCCGGAATAAAGAATTTCGGTTCCCAAATTAGCACCTTGATTAATGCCAGAAACAACCAAATCAGGGGGAGACTCAAGCAAAGCCCACAGCGCTAATTTAACACAATCGGAAGGAGTACCATCGCAAGCCCAAGCATTGACAGCAGGATGAAACACCGATTCAATGATTTCGGCGCGAATTGGTTGGTGTAAAGTTAGTCCGTGTCCGGTTGCCGATCGCTCGCGATCCGGGCAAACTACAGTCACATCATGACCGGCTTGTGCCAAACAATTGGCTAAAGTCCGAATCCCTAAAGCCGCAATCCCATCATCATTGCTAATTAGTAATTTCATAAGTCTTTAGTCAATAGTCAATAGTCAATAATTAGTACTTAAGAGACAATTGTCAATGTCAGGCGTCACAGGCAAACAACAAAAAAACATGCTCATGCAGACAATAGCCTTTAAACTGGTAAAAAGAGGTTTGCTTTAACCCAAGCCTTTGACTCCTCAATGGCATTATTACTAAGGTCATTAGTCTTCTAACCAATGCCCAATGCCCAATGCCCAATGACTAATAACTGTAAGAAATGACGAATCAGCCCAGCAATTTAGAGGCTCAACTTTTAGCACTGCGAATCGAAGGAGAAAAAGCGATCGCAGCTGCCGATAGCTTAGAACGCCTAGAAGAACTAAGAGTCGGCTACCTTGGTAAAAAAGGGGAATTGTCCACGCTGTTGCGGAGTATGGGACAATTAAGCGCCGAAGAACGACCCTCAATTGGGGCGATCGGCAATACAGTCAAAGAAAGCCTTCAAACCAGTTTAGACAAACAACGTGCTTCCCTAGAAGCTGCTCAAATTCACGCACAGCTAGAAGCAGAAACTCTAGATGTGACAATGCCGGGAATTTACAGCCCTCAAGGACGTGTTCATCCCTTGAATGGCATTATCGACCAAGCGCTGGATATCTTTGTCGGTATGGGCTACACCGTGGCTCAAGGTCCAGAGATGGAAACAGATTACTACAACTTTGAGGCTCTGAATACCCCCCCCGACCACCCTGCCCGTGATATGCAGGATACTTTCTACCTACCAGACGGAAATCTCCTACGTACTCAAACCTCCTGTGTACAAATTCGTTACATGGAAGCCGAAGAACCACCGATTCGGATTGTAGCCCCAGGACGAGTTTATCGCAAAGATGATGTAGACGCTACCCACTCGGCAGTTTTTCATCAAATCGAACTTTTAGCAATTGACGAAGGACTAACTTTTACAGACCTCAAAGGCACTATTAAGTTGTTTTTAGAAGCAATGTTTGGCGAGTTACCAATTCGCTTCCGTGCTAGTTATTTTCCGTTTACAGAACCATCTGCGGAAGTCGATTTGCAGTGGAATGGACGCTGGTTGGAAGTTATGGGCTGCGGTATGGTCGATCCGAATGTGCTGAAAGCTGTGGGTTACGATCCAGAAGTTTACACTGGATTTGCCGCCGGTTTTGGTGTTGAACGCTTTGCGATGGTGCTACACCAAATGGATGATATTCGCCGATTATACAATAGCGATTTGCGCTTTTTACGGCAGTTTTAGACTGGTTGGTGGTTAGTAGGAGCGTGGATAGTCGATAGTGGATAGTCGATAGCTAATCTCATTGCAGGGGGCAGGAAAAAAAATTATTGCCGCCGCGATCGCACTATTAAAAGATGCCCTACCGCTGCCAGCAAACAAAGGTGGGGCAATTAAGGAGAAGATTAGGGAAGCCTTAACTTTGCTTGGGCAAACCAATGTATAGCGAATTATTCCGGGTTATAATTATAACCCCTAGAATCCAAATACAGAATACTACAAATGCCAGTTAAGAAACTGGGTCGCTGGCAAAAATGGGCTGTGAAAACTTAGGAATTTATGGCTTGTCATTACCAACATCTTTTAAAGTGGACTCTATGTGTATTAGAGTCAGAGTATGAATCTGGAAAACTTCACAAATCTCCAGGCTTGGGCAATAAAACAATGGGGAGATGCTGAGGAGCGGAGATAGCCGCAGGACAGATAGAGCGATCGCCGTCGGTGCTGCGATCACAGCCAACCCGCAAGCGAGCCTACCAAATATTATGGAAGGCTGGAATGAAATTCGTGCCGCGTATCGATTATTTGCCCAAGAAGATGTCACTCACACCGCGTTGATCAAACCTCATACTACAACAACAACAGACTTGGCGCAAAACAGCCCAGCCAACGTTGTTTTATTCATCCAAGACACGTCAGAATTGGACTATACACAGCATCGAAGCGTCAAAGGATTAGGACATATCGGAGACGGCAAGGGACGAGGTATCATGTTACACAGTTGTCTCGCGGTAATACCAATACCAGGAAATCCACAGGTCTTGGGGCTGGCAGGACAAATACCTTGGATGCGTAGCAATGACAATCACGACTTGAATGCGGAAATTGTACCAGAACTATTGAGAACTCAGAGCGAAGGAGAAATTTGGGCAGAGATGGTCGAGTTCATCGGCAAAGCGCCTGCCCCTGAAACAGATTTAATCTGGGTGAGTGTGGGAGACAGAGGCAGTGACATTTTCTCCTATGTTAGACGAGCCAAAGCACTTTCCTGGCAATGTCTACTACGAGTCACCCAAAACCGCGTTATTCAAAAAGCTGATGGCACTAAAGGATATTTGAAGGCGTTTGCCCGCTTGTTAGAACCAATGGCATTCAAAACGATGGTATTGCGTGGTCGCGACGGCGAACCCAAACGCAGTGTGAATTTACAAGTAGCTTGGTCAGCATTGACACTTCAAGCGCCAGCAATAGGCAGTGAACGAAAACACTCATCCGATTTCGGGTTGGTGTATTCACTGTTGGGAACCAGATGGGGATAGGACAGTGGATTCTATTTACTACTGTACCTGTGAGTGATGCTTCAGACGCCAGTCGAGCAACTTGACTGGTATGCCACACGTTGGTTGATTGAAGAGTATCACAAGTGTCTCAAAACTGGTTGCGCTGTGGAAAAGCGTCAATTAGAGTCCGCTTATTCTTTAGTGACAATACTTGGCTTTTTCGCCATTGTCGCTGTGAGATTGTTACAGTTGCGTACCTTCAGTCGCAGCCATCCTCAAATCCCCGCACAACAGTTTGTGCCAAAACAGATGTTAAAAATCTTAGTTGCTCGTCTTGGATTGTTGTCAGAAGATTTAACACTGGGTGAATTTTGGATTGCGATCGCACGTTTAGGTAGTTTTATTGGTCGCAAGTCTGATGGTTCTCCTGGTTGGCAGACTCTCTGGCGAGGCTGGAATCGGCTACAGGATATGTGTTGGGGTGCTAATTTTGCCTCTTCTCATGTTTAAAAGATGTTGGTAATGACAAGGAATTTATGGTGGGTGTTTGGGGTTGTGAACACTCGGTAAAATAACGAAAAGCCGAGGGTTTCCTCATATGTTGCGCCATGCCTGCGGTTATCACTTGGTTAATCAGGATGCTCACCTGTTAGAGATTCAGTATTACTTAGGGCATAAGAATATACAAAATACTGCTAAGTATACAAAACTTCAAACTACCAACTACAAGACATTTGAATGGAACTAAAATGGAACCGACCATAGACCAACTGAAAGCGTTCTTTGACTTTTGCGTTCGTGCTAGCAATTTATTCCGAGATATTGCATTAGTCCGATACGATGAAAGAACAGGTAGAATTGTGATTTTGATAGGTGAAACCATCCAAGTAGAAATTTTAAATAATGGGGAGAAAATTATCAGATGACTCACTATTTAAGCCTTAATGAGGCAGACTTAAGACAATACGTAATATCTCATCCCCAAGATGAGGAGGCATTTCAGTATTACTTAACTATTATGAGAGCGAAGCCTGGTGTTGTGGTCAGCACACCTGAACAGTTAGAGGCTGAACTGCAAAAGCGTATCAGTCAAGCTGGTTGATAAAAAGATATTTTATAGCAATTCTCGGTTACGTGAGGTACACCCGTAGGGGCACGGCAGTGCCCATTGGTGTCAACTTAAGCAAAAAGTCAGCATAAGATGTAATCTAAGAACATTGGGTTTGATGTGATTAGTGATACATAATGAGTACAAAACGTCCAGC
>NZ_JBPAOH010000164.1:0-17176 GCF_050875635.1 Tolypothrix sp. VBCCA 56010 | reverse complement strand
GCTTTTGGTGGTATGGTACGGTTTGTTTTATTCCCACCCCCTCTCCCCCCCCCCTCCCCTTCCCCCCCCCAACGCCGTACCCAGCGCTCTTAATGTTGGATTTTGGCGATCGCATAGCGTGTGCCTTAGGGCAAGGTATTGTTATTTATCAGGCAACCTCTGCTATGTCAAAATGAAAATACCTGATACCTTAAGGTGAGCTATCCGATCGCTCTATTAGCTAGATAAAGGATTGACCTGAGCAATGGCAGAAGAAACCAATCACAATCAAGCGGGAGAGGTGGCTCCCAGCACTGTTGAACAACAGGCTCCCGATGTTGCTGAAGAACATGCTCCCAGCACCGACTCCTCAGAAGCAACAGATATCCCCACGGCTAATGCACCAGATCCCGAAGCCGCAAATCCAGAAGTAAACCCAAACGCGGCT
Organism: Tolypothrix sp. VBCCA 56010; assembly: GCF_050875635.1. Taxonomy (NCBI): domain Bacteria; kingdom Bacillati; phylum Cyanobacteriota; class Cyanophyceae; order Nostocales; family Tolypothrichaceae; genus Tolypothrix; species Tolypothrix sp. VBCCA 56010. The sequence goes on along the minus strand of NZ_JBPAOH010000164.1, from coordinate 16,749 downwards.
AAAGCTAAAAAGCCTGCTGCACCCAAGGGAGAAAAGCCGGCAGCTAAGGAAAAAGCAGAAGGCAAACCCGCAGCAGCGAAAGCGGCTAAAGAAGGAGCAGAAGGCAAACCCGCAGCAGCGAAAGCGGCTAAAGAAGGAGCAGAAGACAAACCCGCAGCGGCAAAAGCGGCTAAAAAAGAGAAACCCCCAGCTCTTGAAGATAAGCCTTTTGTAGAGTTTGTAGAGCAATACTATTTGCCAGCTTTACAAAAAGCGATCGCCCAACAAGGTGGGCAAGATGTACAATTGAGTTTTGCCAAGCAGAAGCTTTCCATTGTTGGCTTTGATACATCTGAAGAATGCTGGCAAGTCATGGGCAAATTGCAAAACGGTCTGCGCCAGTTTAACCTATATTTCTTAGATGAAGATATTCAAGGGAAAAAAGGATTTTCTTGCAACGAAGGCAAAAAACCTAGCACTCTTGAGTCATTCTTAATCGATGAGCGCAAAATGACACTTGACTTAATGGTATATGGTCTCGTGCAACGCTTGAATGGTCAAAAGTGGTTAGGTAGGAATTAGTTAAGGGGTTGTTGGTTGTTGGTTGATAGTTGATAGTTGATGCTTGTTGGGCAATGGGCATTGGGCAATGGGCATTGGGCAATGGGCATTGGGCATTGGGCATTGGGCATTGGGCATTGGGCATTGGGCATTGGGCATTGGGCTTTTCCTCTTTCCCCTTTCCCCTTTTCCCTTTTCCCCTCTTCAAATCCCCACTATCAAGTATCCACTAACCACCAACAAAATTCTTAAATTTCGTGAAAATGATAGGTGACGGCTCCGCTAATGGGGTCGTTATCTATTTTGACATAACCTGATTTCAGCATATCCTTAAGTACAGCTTCCACCTCTGTAAAGCTGGCTCCAGTTGCTTTCACGCCTTGCGTTACAGTTAGCGTACCACCGCGACTTTCTGCGGCTTCCAACAGTTTAACCATCAGTTGATTGCCACTGGGTTGATAAACTTGGGAAGCAACAGCAGCTTGATTTAACGGTACACCCAAGGGAGACAAACCTGCTTTTAACCTCAGTTTTTGATCGTATTCTTCGACCATATCAGAAATGAGGAACAAATCTACAAACTGTCCAACACCAAACATACCAAAGGTACAAAACCACAGCAAACCCGTTCCGATCTTGCCATTATATATACGGTGCAGTCCACTGAAACCGACAAACCAGGCTGCATTCAAGATATAAGAAATAAAAATACGGTCTTTTTTATTATTGCTTTCCACGTTCATCTTAATTTTAATCTCTTGGATTCGCTCTAGTTCTATTTACGTTGGGCGCGTGCTACTATACTTCCTGCTATCGATTCACCCGATAAGGTGATTTTGGGGCTTAGTAGATGATCTAAGGAATAATTACCGATTAGCGATCGCCAATTCCGAAAAAATACATATTCTGTCGCAAGTCTTAATCTCCGCCCAAGGAATTATTTAAGGAAACTAACCACACTTTTAACCTCTTGTCAAGTCTAAATTCTCAATTACCTATTACTAATTACCTTTTTCCCCATTACCCATGCCCCATGCCCAATTTGTTGCAACTCTTAACGTAGATAGTAGCTTTCACTACCCCTCGCCTTGGTAGACTGATGTTTATCAAATAAATTATTGCCCTGTATTGCGCCTTGTGAGAGCATTACCCAACGCTTTCTCAGTCGCTCAAAAGAAAAAGACACTTCACACAATCAAGACATGGTAGACTCCCTAAAAAAACCAGGCTTTGACGAAATGCGTCCAGGGATTAAAGTCCCGGCAAAAGAAACCCTGCTGACACCCAGGTTTTATACCACTGACTTTGATGAAATGGCGCAGATGGATATCTCAGTCAACGAAGACGAGTTGAGAGCGATTCTCGACGAGTTTCGCGCTGATTACAACCGCCATCACTTTGTTCGGGATGCGGAGTTTGAACAATCCTGGGATCATATTGACGGGGACACTCGCCGCTTGTTCGTTGAATTTCTCGAACGTTCTTGTACGGCGGAGTTTTCCGGATTTTTGCTGTACAAAGAACTCGGACGCCGTTTAAAGGACAAAAGCCCTGTTTTGGCAGAGTGTTTCAACCTGATGTCACGGGATGAAGCGCGTCATGCTGGCTTTTTAAACAAAGCGCTGTCAGACTTTAACATGTCGCTGGATTTGGGCTTTTTAACCAAGAGCCGTAAATACACCTTCTTTAAACCGAAATTTATCTTCTACGCTACTTATCTTTCAGAAAAGATTGGTTATTGGCGATATATCACGATTTTCCGCCACTTAGACGCACATCCAGAAGATAGGGTTTACCCGATTTTCCGCTGGTTTGAAAACTGGTGTCAGGATGAAAACCGCCACGGAGATTTCTTCGATGCGATCATGCGATCGCAGCCGCAAATGTTGAATGATTGGAAAGCGCGGCTGTGGTGTCGCTTCTTTCTATTATCAGTGTTTGGCACAATGTATCTTAATGATATCCAGCGCAAAGACTTTTACGCCTCGATTGGTTTGGATGCGCGAGAATACGACATTCAAGTGATTGAGAAGACGAACGAAAACGCAGGTAGAGTCTTCCCGATAATGCTGGATGTCGAGAAACCAGAGTTTTATCAGCGGTTAGATGTTTGTCTGAAGAATAACCAGAAATTGAGTGCGATCGCTAACTCCAGCACTCCCAAATTCCTGCAATTCTTCCAGAAGCTACCGCTATACGTCTCCAATGGCTGGCAATTTGTACGGCTGTACTTGATGAAACCGATTGACACAGCTGCTTCTCATGGCGCAGTTCGGTAGGTTATAACAGATTTGCGAAAGCTTTAGTGGTTCTGTACTCAACAGAACCATTTTTTTATGAGAAATCGTAGTAAGCGCTTCAGCGCTTTCGCGGTTAAGAAAGCGCTTACTACATTACTCCCTTCCCGCTCGAAGAATACCTATTTAACGAACCGCGAAGGCACGAAGGACACGAAGGAAGAAGAAAAAGAAGATAGGTAATTTTGTAGCGGGAAGGGAGTAAACAATGAAACAAAAGTTCTCAACCTTCAGCTTTTTAGTAAATATTTGCTTATTTTTGGCAGCTAACCCTGGTTGGTGCCAATCTCAGCCAGATATGACACCAAATTCAACCGCCGAGGATTTAGATTTAAGTCCAGAAATTATTCAAAATAGCCCAGTTTTGCAACGTTGGCGGCGTGATGTACCGAATATTTTGCAAGAAATTAAAAACGATCCTAGTTTTCGCACTCGCTTGCGACTGGGTTCTCCAAAATTTCCTTCTACAGGACAAGCATTTGGGGTAATTGTTGGTATAGAAGATATTTTTATTGGACGCACCGGCTTAACTGTGAGTGGCGAATATCAAGCGGCGTTTAATGGTAAGCGTCAGGCTTATGGTGCGGACTTGCATTATTATTTGCGTCCTTTGGGTAGCTATGTCAATATCGCTCCCGTCGTTGGTTATCGACATTTGCAAACAAACCGCTATACAACCGATGGAGTGAATTTGGGTGCGAAGCTGCTGTTGGTTTTGTCTCGCGGTGGTGCGGCGGATATTTCTTTAACTCAAAGTTGGGTTTCTCCCGGTAGCGATGAAGAAGTTGGTTTAACACAGCTTTCGCTAGGATATGCTGTTACTTCCAATTTGCGTTTGTCTACAGATATTCAAAAGCAAAATTCCCGACTTCAAAAAGATAGTCGGGTTGGTGTCGTTTTAGAATGGATGCCCTGAGTTAAGCTGATTTTTCCATTCTGATTGCACCTGGTATGAATGTTTGGTGCTTAGTCGCTTCTGCTTCGTAGCACCTAAGAATCAATGATGCAAGCTTATCGATATCACTCACAGAAGCAATGATAACTTTTGATGCTGCATCCCCTATGGAAGCTGTGACTTCCTGTACTTCAAATTCTGGCGCTAGGGACTTTACTTCATCTACGTTTAGGCGAGTAATAAAACTTTTTTTCTGTGAAGATAAATACAGTCGCAAAAACCACCAAGTTGTTTTGCCAAGATTTATGCCAAAGTAGGAAGCAGTATCTTTATACTTAACTTCAAAATTATAGTTTTTTGATGTTTGTGTAATCGCTTTAATTTTTTCAAAGACTTCGATTTCTTCAGCCGTTGTGATTATTTTTGATTCTTGAGATTCTTGCTGTTTTTCCTCTTCCTCAATCTCTTGTTCTACTTCAACCTCGACTGGCTGAACTATTTCTTGGCTGAGTGAGCGAGTCATTAACTCTACTAAACTTCCCTGAATCGACTTTTTGACAATAGGCTTGAATTTCTCAATCACCTTACCAGTAATTCGACCTTGAATTTCATAGCTTGGGGCAACCGTGCCAAGTTCAGCTACCAAAAAGCGAACAAATTCTTCAGAAGGAGAACGTAAAAGATTACCTAAAAGCTGAGTCATACCTTTTACATAAACCATCTCTTCAGCATGGTTGGTAATAGCTGCCGCATCAAAGTTATCACGGTGAAAGAATTTGAGATTATCAATATCTTTTAGTTCATATTCAAGAATGTTAAATATAAAAAATGGCTCCTTATCCATGACATTTCGGTCACGCAAGTCAGTAAAAAAACGGTAATCAATACCATTAGTGACGATAGCTATTTTTGTTGTCAGAAGTCCATTAAAATAGCGGCTAATTTGCCCATCATGTGCTTCAGCCTTTTGACCACGGGCTTTTGCCTCTACAAGCATAACTATAGTACCGTTAATAGCTAAAGCATAATCTACCTTTTCAAACTGTCCTGCTTTTTTAATAGCAAAATCTGCCACGTATTCAGGCATTACTTCGCTTGGGTCATAAACATCGTAGCCAAGAGCGCTTAAAAAAGGAACAATCAAAGCCATCTTAGTAGATTCTTCGCCAACAACTTGGTCAGATCGCTTACGTACTTGTTCGGACAGCTTGGCAATATCTTCAGTGAATCCCATCTTGCTCCCTCCGGAAAAAAAGTAAGTATTAATACATTTTTGGCTACGTGTGAGTGATTGTAGGGTGATGAATATAAGTGCAGTTTTTCATGACCAGTAATGTAATCGTAGAATGCGTTAGCGCTATCTTCCTCTTTGTCACTCTTTTAAGAGTATTCCCAAAAAACTACCAACCCATAACACCTAATCATTAAAATAGTCGATTTGGCAGCAAAGGCATTTTTAGCTAAACTTCAATGGCATACTACTATTAATGAATCAACGACAACCAATAGACATGTAGCTTGAGGCGATCGCAAATGCACAATATTACAGCAATTTTCAAGTAAACAGACTACAGTGATTGAACCATCCTCAATCATCATCCGTAATGGAGTGTCTGCGGCGGCGTGAGTCTAAATACTTAGTATTACGGATTGCAATATCGAATGATTTTATCTTAATCTGGTAAAATCGCGTTTAGGATTAACGCCTTATCTCTTGCCTGCACTGATAAACTGATTTAGAAAAACACTTTGATAGCCAAAAACGATGAAAGCATCTGCAAAATTCGACTTTGAGGACGAGAAGTTTAACGCACCCCCTTCTCAAGTCATCCCGTGGTGTCAGATGATTAATCCTCGCTATGGCACAGATGGGATGCAACCCCACGGGTTAGCAATTAAGTTAGATAATGCCCATGCTGTTGGTTTTCAAGCTGATGAAAATTGGCAGCAGGTAGAACATGAATTTAGTTCTGGAGTCGAGTCTGTATTTATCTCCACCACTCCACACATAGTTATAGTGCGTAGGGGTCCATTATCTGTAAAAGATAGAGAAAGTGGTTTAAAACTGGGTACACTCAAAGAAAATTATGACGCTTTTTTAGCAGACAAACTTAAATTTAAAACCTTTACTCGCTACCTAATTTTTTTGGTAGGAGAAAACAAAAAGTTTTTACATGAATCACCACTGCAATTAACTTTAAATGGTGCCGCCGGAGCGAGTTTTAGTAAAAGTTATTGCGACTATCAACAAGGCAAAATCGTCGGTGGTTTCGCCGCCGAACTAGAAAAAGCTTATGCTGCATATCGCAAGCAACCCATAACATCAAAAGGTCCGCTATTCCACGCTCACGGTATTTTTTGCCCAATAATTGAGTGTGAAGAAAGAGGCATTGAACCAAATACTGTTATGGTAGCTTCAACAGTCGATTATAAACGTCCAACGGCGGCGACGTTAACACAATATCTGATTGCTTCCGACTCTCCGGAATCGGCGATTATTTCCAAAAACTTTGAAGAATACAAAGAGTTTGGTAAGGAACCTGTAAAACCAGAAGCACCGAAGATGGAAATGGCAGGGGTTTCTAGTTCTTATGTTTATGCGGATGAAGATGATTTTGGTTATCCGCCTTATTAGGGATTAGGGATTGTAAACTGGGGACTGGGCAATGGGCATTGGGAACTAGGAATTGAGAATTGGGAATGCGTTTTTTACCATTACCCATGCCCCATGCCCCATGCCCAATGCCCAATGCCCAATGCCCTATTCTTTAAGTAGCAAATAATAAAGCGATCCGTTACCACCTGTAACCCCAGCGCGATCGCCTGCTAATTGTCCGGTTCCCATGAAGTAATCTACCCGTCCGGGTCCTTTGATGGCGCTTCCTGTATCCTGATCTAGCACAAAGCGGCTGACTGTACGATAATCCAGCCGTCCTGACGCGGTGGGATAGGGAAATGAGGTATTAACTAGCGCTAATGCGCCAGGAGGCATGAGAGACTTGTCTGTAGCAATAGAACGCTCTGCTGTCACCGGTACATTAATACTGCCGCTAGCTGGTTCACCGCCGGTTTCTTTGAAGAAAACAAACCTTTGCCAACGCGGTAGATAATTATTTAACTCTTGCGGATGTTGCCGAAAATACTCAGTCATCCGTGGGAGGGTCAGTTGTTTCAAAGTTACTTTGCCGTCTTTTGCTAATTCTCGCCCGATACTTGTCCAAGGGTAATCTGTACCACCTGCATAGCCGATACTGGTTGCAGTTCCGTTGGTTAACTGAATCTGAGCGGAACCTTGGATTTGCACCATGTATGCATCCCAGCGATCGCGGAACCACAATAATTCCAAACCGCGCAACCGACTTTTATCTCCAAGCAAACCATCTTTTCCTTCTAGCTGTATCCGTTTCGGATGCGGTTTACTCCATTTCTCAAAGTCTGGCGGTAGTCGATAAAGGGGATATTTATATACATTTGTGCGAACCCGGCTTGCAATAAAAGCAGGCTCGTAGTATGCAGTAAATTTAACAGTACCCTTGCCGTCATTACCTATTGATTTGTAAAAGACAAACTCCCGACGGACAGCAGCTTGCAGTTGTGCCGGAGAATTCGAGCTGACAACTAATTGGCGGAAACGCACTAAACTGCGATACACGCGATCGCGGGTAATTTCCTTAATTGGATAATTCTGATACACGGCGATCGCCTTATCTTTTTGCAGATAACTCAGACTGTTGTCAATCGATGCTAAGAGTGCGTCGCGATCGCCTGGTTTATCTCCTCGACTCCAAATTTGCTCATCCCAACCCAAGCAAGCGGATTGGGAAGCACAATCTGCTCCTAATTCCATCGGTTTTAGCACGGAATGTGCCGATGGAATTCTTCTTGGTACTGGTATTACCACTGGCGGGGCTTGAGGATTGTTTGGTAACGGCAGCGGTGGTAAACTAGGAATTTGAGCAACAGCTGACCAGAGCGGGATAATAAAAGCAACTCCCAAACTTAAGGAAAGCAAAGCAAGGGTTTTTCTCATCATTTAGTTGAATCTTTCAACACTAGAACTAAAAACTGGTTCTACCCGGATTGCTAAAATCCGAGAGGGACGTACTACCATATACTCTCCCTGACCGGAAATATTTTTGATCGGTACGCTGATAAAGTCATTAGAAGCAGCCTTTGGCATAAGTTCGCCACTGTACCACTTCTGAAAATCTTGAATTGTCGGAAAGCGTATTTCTTCCCGGTGTCCACCATCCATCATCAGGTGTACTGCAAATTCGCTCGGTGTTCTAGGCATAAAGTTGAATCATTTGAAACACATCCAACCCATTTTCAACTACTTAACGCCGAAATGGGAAGAGGAGGGGAGCCAGCGCGTTGCGGTGAGTCCACTCGGCGGTGTCGGTTTCCGGAGCCAGCCGCGTGCGCGGGTTAAGCGCGTTGAGCGGACTGGCGTTCCCGTCGAAGTGGCGAACCCGAAGGGAGGTTCCCTCCGTTGTAGCGACTGGCGTGGGGAAGTGGGGGAGGGGGGAGTGGGGGAAGAAAAACTTATAAATCATAACTCATAACTCCCCGTACAGACGTTTTGAACCGAACGTCTCTACATAACTCATAACTCCCCGTACAGACGTTCGGGTGGAACGTCTCTACATAACTTTTACTTTCGGCTATGACGCTTGTTTAACCAGAAACAGTTCCCAGCAAGTTGTTCGGCATCTTGGGCGATCGCTTGAGTTATTTTATCTAATTTGGCGCTTTTATGAAAAGAGGTACGCGATCGATTATGACAACTAAACATATCTAAAAAATTTAGACTTGCACCTCACGTTACGTGACTGTTCTACAGTGATGTCGATGCGTGAAAAGCAAAAAAATGAACGAACAACGCTTAAATAGTATGCTGCAATCTGAGTATTCGCTGCAAAGTCAGCAACAACGATCGTTTTCCCCACCCTCAGCTATTTGAATATATGGGCACGCAAGCTGCATTGAATGAAAATCTACGCCGTTGAGAGAGAAGATAAAATAAAAGGTAAAAGCTAAAAAATTTCTTTTCTTACACTTTTACCTTTTAACTTTTACCTTATTCAGATATCACTTGCTCAGATTTGTCACCTGCTCAATTAGTGCTAAAACATCACTGCGGCTAAGTTTATCTTTGCCATTAGCAAGAGCGTTAAGAGTGCCATGAGCCAATGTTAGTGCAATTTGACAAAAATCTAATGCAGGACCAGCAGGAAGGGCTTTAGTATAAGCATCTGCTAAAATTAGATTGCGTTGAGCGTAAGCTTGGATATCATCTGCATTCCAACCATCTGGAAAGAAGTTCACCCCACGGGTTAAATCTTCATTATGGTTGCGGAGGATGTTAACCGCTTGTAAGCCGCGACCAAAAGCGATCGCATGGGTACGGTTTGTATCAGTACCATCATACCATGCCCATATATCTGAGAGTAACAAGCCCACTGCACCTGCAACTCCAAAGGTATAACGATCCAAATCAAACTCTGTATGAATTTTCCAATTTTTTACTGCCCAGTATGCCATGCGATCCGCCATCGCCGCAGTCGCATCCCAAATTCGAGGTGCGATACTCTCAGGTGCTAGTAGTGCCCATTCTCGTATCCGCAGGCTTACTTCTGCTAAAGAATGTTCGTAGCTGCCAAATCCCACAGAGAAAGCATCAACCGCGAAGCCATCAACACCTGCTTGTAATGTCAAACTAATTGTTTGCAATAATCTCGCTTTAGTGGCATTATCTAGTTCTGGATGATCTTCAATTTCATCAATCGCACGCATACACAAGTATGCAGATGAAACTGCTTCTTGCAATCCTGGTGGTAAAATACTAATTGGGATGTAAAAAGTTCGACTAGTCTCTTTGAGGATTTGCAATGCGTAATTACGTAAATCCATTTTTTCACTCCTCTGTTGATTTTCACACCACATAAATTTTGAGGTTTTTTGATTACGTTGGATATAGTTTTTACTCAACCTGAAAAACCGTAGATACGCTAGTATCTCATCGAAAAACTTATCATTTTTAGTATCTCAATTTACAAAAATCCAAATTTGATTAAAGTCTAGTATATAGGGCTTTGGTTGCAAAAACGTCTGCTTTGTGGTTTGATCTAGATGTTATAAAGGGTCATTGTAAATATAAACAATATTGCTCATATCCAATTAATTACCTGCAAAATTTTCTCAAACTGAACAGCCAAATCAGAGGGATGAAAGCAAATTATATCTGCGTTCTTCTGACGAACAAGCCAGAATTGGTGTATATATAGAGAAAAATCAGGAAAAACCTTTAAATAACAGCTTTGGAATACAAACTTTGAGGACGCTTGCCGCAAGGTAGTTAAGCGGACACATCTTACCGCTACACCGTACCCGCCGATGGAGGAAAATAGATTATTGCCCCCAACCCCATAATCGCGATGGCTGTTCGATTGCTGATTGAGCAGCGACATTAGTAAAATTAAATACGTTCTCTGAGTTGACGATGATTCAGAAAAAGTAGTTCCCGAAGCCGGGACTGGAGACTGGTGACCAAGAGGAGCGACAAAAAAATGGTGAGTCCACTCTCAGGTTGCCTGTACCATCTATTCGTAGTGGCTCTTTTATTGTTTCGGTTGAATATCGCGCTCGAAAAACAGCCAGCCAAATTTATCCCCTCGGTTAGTGTTCGATATTTTACCACAAGCTATGAAAGCTTAATCTCCCGGCAACTCTTGGAGACTTTGAGAAGCGCGACACGCTGCCTGCTTTGTGAACGCATTCCCCAACTATCGGCTATTATTTTTGCACCCTCTTTAGCATATATTAAGTTTTATATCATACAATATAAATATTTCGCAAGAAATATATACAGCCTCAAAATAATATGAAAAATATATTATATAGGGCTGTAAAACACAGAAAATGTCAGAAATTAAAAAAAGTATATTTATCAAAAATGGTTTGTTATTACTGACATTGTTTACTGTAGCTTGTAGTAGCAAAGCATCAACGAAGGAATTGAAAGAAGAGTCACAAAAAGTGTCTTCTTGGGCAGCAACCGGACAGATGATTGGTAATGCATGGATACGCGATGCCGTGCCGACAACCTACGCCAAGCAAACATTAATAAAAGCTGAGTCAGAATTGCAAAAATCAGCTGACAAAATAGCAAAAATGCAGTTAGATACAGCCGCCCAAGAGCAATATAAATCAAAAATATTAAAGCATAGTAAAAGAGAAGAAATGATATCAGAAAAAATGTCAAAAGCAATTGGTGAAAAAAATAAATCGGCGGTGAAAATACAACTGGCGAAATTAGAAAGCGATCGCTCTGAATTACAAAAACTATCTCAGCCATGAAAAAAATTCTGGAAATCGCTTTGGGCATTGTTACTAGTATAGGTGGCTTTCTTGATGTGGGAGCGATCGCCACCGCTGCCGAAGCTGGATCTACATACGGATTTCAACTAATTTGGGTGATTGTTCTCGGCACGATTTGTGTAATTTTCCTCGTAGAAATGTCCGGACGGTTAGCAGCAGTTAGCAAACATACATTAGCCGCAGCAGTCCGGGAACGTTTCGGTTTTAACTTTTATGTTATTCCCCTATTTGCCGAAATTGTCGTTGATTTTTTGGTCTTAGCAGCAGAAATTGGTGGCGTTTGTATTGCCCTACAATTATTAACAGGTATCAGCTTTCAGTGGTTTGCTTTACCCGTTGCCTTTGCAATTTGGTCACTAATTTGGTTTGGTAACTTTGGCATTATTGAAAATGGCGTTTCCGTGCTGGGATTAATTACATTAGTATTTGTCTTCGCTACTTTCAAGCTGCATCCATCCCTAACCCAAATTGGTACTGGCTTATTGCCTACATTACCAAAAGAAGATACCGCACATTACTTATTTCTGGTAGTTAGCATTTTGGGTGCATTAATTAGCCCCTATTTATTTTACTTTTACTCATCTGGCGCAGTCGAAGATAAATGGGATGAAAGTCATATTGGTATAAATCGCGCCGTTGCCGGTTTAGGAATGAGCTTTGGTAGTATCGTATCATTAGGGTTGCTGATAGTAGCAGCGGTCGTACTTAAACCGAAAGGTATCCAAGTTGATAGCTACGAACAAGCGGCGTTGATGTTAACTGAACCTCTTGGTTACTGGGGCTTTATTTTATTTGCCGCATCACTAGGAATTGCTTGCTTCGGTGCAGCACTAGAAGTAACTCTCGACACCGCGTATATTGTCGCTCAAGCTTTTGGTTGGAATTGGGGCGAAAATCTCAAACCAAAAGAGGCTGCACGCTTTACTTTTGTTTACACGGTGTTTGTCTTCCTCGCCTCATTATTAATGGTATTTGGTGTTGACCCCTTACAATTAACTTTGTTTTCAATGGCGATTACAGCAGTAATTTTGCCACCAGTAATTATACCATTCCTGGTATTAATGAACGATAAATTATATGTTGGCAAATATCGCAACGGCTGGATTAGTAATAGCGTTATTATATTTACAATAGTGCTGGCATTTGTGCTAGCACTCGTAGCTATTCCTCTAGAAATTCTTGGAGGGTGAGCAGTATTTTGGATTTTATATTTATACCTCTATTCTACTCTCTTTCTTCGCGTTCTTTGCGTCTTCTCCCGCAGGGAGAGGCTAGCGCCAATGCGGTTCGTTAATAGGAAATACTCAAAAATGGACATAATTAGAGACGTACTCGACAACCAACTAGTTGACCGCAATCAGCGCAACATGGGTAAAGTTGATGGTATTATTATGGAATTGCGCGACGGCGAACCGCCAAGACTAGCTTATATTGAAGTGGGAGTAACAACCCTCGCCAAACGAATAAATCCGCGCTTGGCAGATTGGGTAGCAGCGATCGCACGAACATGGGGTGCTAAACAAAGCGAACCATTTCGCATACCTTGGTCAAAGGTGCGGGATGTTGGTATTGATGTTGAAGTCGATGTTGAGGCACAAGAAACACCTGTATTAGGTTATGAAAAATGGTTAAGCGATCGCATTATCACACGCATTCCAGGCGCGAATCATGGCGAATGAAATTCATTTAGAACTGCTGCTGGGTAAAGCAGTATTAGACTCAACAGGTAAAGCGATCGGACGCATTGAAGAAGTACGCGCTTTTAAGCAAGGTGAAGAATGGATTGTTCAGGAATATCTCATTGGCTATGCTGCGGTATTAGAAAGACTATCCGCTTGGACAGTTGGGTTAGGAATTTTACATCTACTTGGAGCGCGTAAAATCCACGGCGGTTATACAATACCTTGGGATAAGCTAGATTTGAGTGACCCGAATAAACCGCGTTTGCGTTGTAGTTTAGATAAATTAAAGTCATTATCTCAACAGCAGGACGCACAATAAGTCAATCTTGCTGCCATCCTTTAGTAAAAAGCTGTTTTGTGTGAATTTGCTTCGTTTCCCAAGTAAAAAGCCTTTTTAGCAAAGTTCTCAGCAAAAAAATGATGCTAAAAGTAAATATTTGCTGCCAACTTTTTAGTTCAATTGTTTTTAACAAACTTGCAGCTAGCTTAAAATTAAGTGCCATTAAAGCACCTTCAGCTATCAGGTATTGGGCGTGTTCCAGGTGGCGATAACCACCAATTAGCACGATTATTGCCGCAATAACATATCTAATCAGCAGGAATGAGCCAATTAGCTCAATCAGCAAAATTAAAAAATCAAAATGTAAAATATTACTTACGGACATTGCTTTTATTTTCAGCAGATTTTTCGATTTCTTTTTGCAAAAAGAAGTTTAAAACAGTTCGCAACACAACTATTGCTGCTAGCTTGCCAATTTCATCCCATGTTGGTGCAACCGCTGTCCGGAGAATATCCGCAGCTAATTCAAATTCCAGCGCTACCGCTAACCATCTACCAAGACGCAGCCGTAATTCTTCCTTTGCTTCTTCTGGTACATTGCGACGGAAGAAGAAAAGCTTAAATGCTTTTAGTGTTGCTTCAATCGCCGCAAATCCGATTACAAAAGCGGCGCTGGCTTCAACTCCCACAGCCAAAAAAAGTGTGAATTGCTTAATTAAATCTAGTATCAATGTATTTTCCCTGGTAATAATTGAAAAATGCGCTCGCTCAAAGTCTAAAGAAACCGTTTATTTTGTCATACATAAAAAATATTTGTTAATGTTTTACCGAACTTCTAGCGGAAGAATGATTTTCATGTAAACAATCTCTGTAATTATAAATGCGGACAGATTTTAAACTGCCTAATAAATAATATGCCGCAATATTTCGGAAAATTACCCACAACAAATGAACCTTGGACAACTATTGGTGCTGTGCAAGCTGTAAACCAAATTTCACGCACTATTAATTTTGAGTGTGGTGACTCACGCCTTGCAATTAGCATAATAGCCGCAAATTTAATTCGCGTGCGACTTGCCCCAAGTGGCGAATTTATGCCGCGTCGAGAATGGGCGGTAACGTTGGATGATACAGAATGGGCAAAAGTACCTTTTGAAGTGCGAGAAACTGACGCAACAGTAGAAATTGAAACCGAACAAGTACGTGTTTCCATTCAGCGGCAAAACTGTCGTATTACCTGCTTTGATAAAGCTAATCGTCCCTTTGCCCAAGATGCAGACATGGGCATGGGTTGGCGCATGGGTGCAGTTGCAGCCTGGAAACAAATCGCCGCAGATGAACATTTCTACGGATTTGGCGAACGCACGGGTTTTCTTGACAAACTCAGCGAGGTAAAAACTAACTGGACAGCCGCTGCTTTAGATTACGATGCCCTTACTGATGAAATGTATCAGGCAATTCCGTTTTTTATCGCTTTGCGTCCAGAGATAAGTTACGGCATCTTCTTTAATACCACTTTTTGGAGTCAATTCGATATCGGCGCGGAACAACCAGGTATCTGGAAGATGGAAACTCGCGGTGGTGAGTTGGATTATTACATTATTTATGGTTCAGAACCAGCGGAAATTATTCGCACCTATACTCAGCTAACTGGGAGAATGCCATTACCGCCAAAATGGGCGCTAGGCTATCATCAATGTCGCTGGAGTTACGAGTCAGAAACTGTGGTGCGCGAACTTGCACAAGAATTTCGCAGACGCCGCATTCCCTGCGATGTCATCCACCTCGATATTGACTATATGCGCGGTTATCGCGTGTTTACCTGGAGTCCCAAGCGCTTCCCCAACCCCCCAAAACTGATAAACGACTTACAGCAAGCTGGTTTCCAGACAGTGACAATTATCGATCCGGGTGTGAAGTATGAACCAGAAGCTAACTATGAGGTCTTTGAGCAAGGCATAGAAAACAACTATTTTGTGCGAAAGTCCGACGGAGAGTTGTTTCACGGCTACGTTTGGCCCGATAAAGCTGTTTTTCCTGACTTTTTGCGTGCTGATGTGCGTAACTGGTGGGGCGATTTACACAAAAGCCTCACCGACATCGGCGTCGCCGGCATTTGGAATGATATGAATGAACCGGCAATTGGCGATCGCCCTTTCGGTGATGGTGGTGAACATATCTGGTTTCCCTTAGATGCACCGCAGGGTCGGAAAGAGGGGGGACAAGGGGACAAGGGGACAAGGGGACAAGGGGGACAAGGGGGACAAGGAGATAAAGCAATTCATAACTCCTCACTCCTAACTCCTAACTCCCCACTCACCAATCACGCGGAAGTTCATAATTTATATGGCTTGACAATGGCGCAAGCTTGTGCTAACGGATTGCAGCGACATCGTGCAGAGCGTTCTTTTGTGCTGACTCGTTCTGGTTATGCTGGTGTGCAGCGGTGGTCGTCGGTGTGGATGGGCGACAATCACTCTTTGTGGGAGCATTTGGAAATTTCTTTGCCGATGCTTTGCAATATGGGACTTTCGGGTGTGGCGTTTGTGGGTTGCGATATTGGCGGGTTTGCTGGCAATGCTACAGCGGAATTGTTCGCCAGATGGATGCAGGTAGGAATGCTTTATCCGTTGATGCGCGGTCATTCGGCGATGTCTACCGCTCGTCATGAGCCTTGGGTATTTGGCGATCGCACAGAAAAAATCTGTCGCGAATACATTAATCTGCGTTACCAGCTACTTCCTTACATTTACACTCTTTTCTGGGAAGCGGCAACAACGGGCGCTCCGATTTTAAGACCATTAGTATATCATTTTCCCGACGATCCGAAAACTCATACTCTCTACGATCAAGTATTGCTCGGTTCTTCTATCATGGCTGCACCAATTTACCGCCCTGGTGTTGACCATCGAGCCGTGTATTTACCCGCCGGTACTTGGTATGACTGGTGGAGTGGTGAGCGTTACTCTGGTGCAACCCACATTCTCGCTGATGCACCATTGGAAAAAATGCCGCTTTTTGTGCGTGCCGGTGCGATCGTTCCCATGCAAAGAGTGATGCAATACGTTAACGAACATCCGCTCGATTCTTTACGGCTACGGGTTTGGCAAGGTAATTCTGAGTACACTTTTTACGAAGACGACGGAAAATCTTTTGAGTACAAAAATGAACAATTTGCCTTAAGGAAAGTACGTGTGTTTACCCAAGAAGAACAAACTATTGTGGAAATAGGCGCTAAAGTTGGACAATGGACACCACCTCCGCGTGAAGTGATTGTTGAGGTTGTTGGTGTTGGCGAACAGCGTTTTCAAGACGATGGAGAATCACGCAGTTTGAGATTTTAATATGGGGAATGGGGAATCGGGAATCGGGAATCGGGAATGGGGAATGGGAACGCATTTACTGGGCTGCTGCCTCGACTGTTAGTAATGGAGGCAGCAGTTCTCCAAGAACTACATTTACTGGCAGAGCAAGCAAACGAGAAGGAAAACACGAAACTTCGAGTTCTGAACACGAAACTTCGAGTTCTGAACATGAAACTTCAGCATCAATACATGAAACTTCGAGTTCTGAACACGAAACTTCAGCTTCAAAACACGAAACTTCGAGTTCAGAACATGAAACTTCGAGTTCTGAACACGAAACTTCAGCATCAATACATGAAACTTCGAGTTC
>NZ_JBPAOH010000163.1:0-17631 GCF_050875635.1 Tolypothrix sp. VBCCA 56010 | reverse complement strand
AGCCTAAGCCCACCAAAAGACTCGAAAGAGTCGAGGACAAATGGGTAATGAGGTATGCGTGACAAGCACCAAACCATTGAGGAGCCGTGTGACGCGAAAGTGTCACGCACGGTTTTGAAGACCAGCGGGGCTGGTGACAGTCTCGCTGAGTTTAATTATACAGGTATTGGTGTTCAGTCCGCTAAATTTACCTTGTGGCTAGCACACCTCCAATTACCTTTTAAAACGGTCAAAGATCGCATGGAGCAACGTGCCATGATGCGCCGAGGTCGCAGAGGTCGCCGTATCAACCGCAAAGTAGCTTTTAAGCGTCGTGCCCATCGCCAAAAACGTTTTGGCAACCGTAGAGGCTGTAAAGTGCCACCTAGCATCAGAGCTAACAGAGATTTGGAGTGGCGTATTTTAGACGAATTAACCTTGATATTCCCTTTTGAGACTGTCGTTTACGAAGTCATCAAAACGCGAGGAGATAAGGGGTTTAGTCCCGTGATGGTGGGGCAATTTTGGCAGCTAGAAAGGTTAGAAGCTTTTGGCGATGTGAAACAAGTTCAAGGCTGGGAAACCGCCCAAATCCGCACCCAATTAGGGCTAGAAAAACAGAAACACTCAAAGGGTGACGCAATCCCCGTGACTCACGCGGTAGACGGTGTTGCTCTTGCCTGTAGTGCTTTTATCAAATACGGTATCACTTCCCATTCTTCAAGGGGCTGGAAAGGTGGCGTAACTATAACTCCCGCGCCTTTCTGTGTAATTCGTCGCCCTCCAATATCCCGTCGCCAACTTCACCTCATGGTTCCGGCAAAAGGTGGAGTGCGCCGCAAGTATGGCGGTACTGTGACTCGCCACGGGTTCCGAAAAGGTGACTTAGTTAAAGCCCCTAGCGGCGAGATTGGTTACTGTAGTGGCGATACTGAAAAAGCTTTATCAATTAGCAATGCTGATTGGCGTAGGTTAGGGCGATTTAGTCCTAAAAAATCTCGGTTGGTACAGCCAAACACAGGATTAATTGTGTTGCCAACTCAGAAACTGTCAAACTTACTGGCATCGAACCAGTAAGTTTGACCTCCTATCAAGAACTCCGGCTTGCTTCGCTGAAGCCGGAGTCCCTCGGAGAAAATGATGGAAGCTAGACGGATGTCATATAGCGATCGCTATAACCAACAAAGGCTGCTAAACTTACATAACGCAAAACTGCATATAGAGCAAGCCATTAACCTGCTAAATCAATAAGACCGCAAATTGAAGAAAGAGACAAGGGGACAAGGGGGATGAGGAGACAAGGAGATGAGGAGACAAGGAGAGGGGGAGAAAGAATTGTCCCCCTGTCCCCCTGTCCCCTTGTCCCCTTGTCTCCCCATCTCCTTGTCTTCTTCGATAAAATCCCCCTCTCCAAAGCAGGAAAGGGGGTAGAAGGTGAGGTTATGCGGGATAAATCCGCAGACGCCGATTTGGTTCATCCCCAAAACTGTGCGACTTCAAGCGGTAGTGTTCTACCAACTCGTGTTGCATTTTACGCACTTGGGCAGAACGTGGCAGTAATTCTACTGGTTGCCCTTTGGGAATGACAATTTGCTCTACGGCAAGTCTAGCTTCCTCTAAGGCATCCATTTCATCATCGCTGCCACTGTGGAGAAACAATTGCAATTCGCGATCATCGGCTAGTTCCGGATCGTCCATGTTCAGCAAGCGTCGCAAACCACGGGTAATCTGGGGAATCGTGCTGGACTTAATCATGTGAATCGGTACATGACGAGCTTTCGCCATTTGCCTGAGTTTGGCGTGATTTTTGACATGCGATCGCAGTGCCAAAATTGCATCAGCACTATCGATATCTTTTGTCAATGCAACCGGCAAACTTAACACACTTATTACCTGTTCCAACTGGTGACGACTAACACCATATGGGAAAATGTGCAATGGCAAATCTTCACCGTTTGGTCCAGGATGTCTGGGAGCGGCGAAATCAATACTCTCAGAGTAATTGAAAGATTCATCTAATAAGCGGTCAAATTCACTTTGCCCGGAAACCCGCTCTCGCTCAGGAGATAATAGCGGTAGTGCTACCATTTGTCCGGATGAACGCCAGCCGTTAGAGGGTCGCGCTGATGCGAAAGATTCCTCACCAACAGCTTGCTGCGGTCCACGACCATTTACTACAGATAACTGTCGGGCGATCGCCACCTTGCCGGTATCGTCAACGGTTCTCGTCTGCGGACTGGGCTGACGTCCCCGCAGAAGAGTATCAACTGTATCCGCAACGCTTTCGTGTACTACCCAGCGCTGCCGTTCTTGCATTTCCACAGCAATCTCGAAAGTGGGAGGTGCTTTGCGTTCCAAAACAGTCTTTTGACTGCCCCGTCTTCTGGCTTCATCATCCCCCAAAGTCACAGCCTGGATACCCCCAACTAAATCACATAAAGTCGGATTTTTAATTAGGTTTTCTATTTGGTTGCCGTGTGCCGTACCTACCAACTGTACGCCGCGTTCAGCAATAGTACGTGCCGCTAAAGCTTCGAGCTCTGTACCAATTTCATCAATAACAATGACTTCTGGCATATGGTTTTCCACTGCCTCAATCATCACCTGATGCTGATTTTCGGGATGAGCTACTTGCATCCGTCTGGCACGACCAATAGCGGGGTGGGCAATATCACCATCTCCAGCAATTTCGTTGGAGGTATCGATGATTACCACTCGCTTATTTAACTCATCCGCCAATACACGAGCTATTTCCCGTAGAGCGGTAGTTTTACCCACGCCCGGACGCCCTAGCATGAGAATCGATTTACCAGTTTCTACCAAATCGCGGATCATGCCTATCGTTCCGAACACCGCTCGACCGACGCGACAAGTTAAGCCGATAATTTTGCCGGTGCGGTTGCGGATGGCGCTAATGCGATGCAGAGTTTGCTCAATTCCTGCCCGATTATCTCCGCCAAAAATTCCCACTCTTGAGATGCAATCATCTATCTGTTCTTGAGTAACGGGTGTTTCGCTCAGATACTCGGCGCTGTGCGGAAAACGAGCTTCTGGGCGACGACCCAAATCCAAGACTACTTCAACTAAACTATCTCGTCGGGGATGACTCTCTAGTATTTGACGCAGGTCTTGGGGCACAATGTCTAATAACTTTTGGAGATCGTCTGTAATCGTCATGCTTTCTATGGTGACGTTTTTAGAGATAGATAGGACACTTTTTTTAAAGAAGGTGTCCGCAACGCGCTTTTATTAGCGCTCCTGCTGTGACTTGAGTTGGGAAACGACAGAATAAGCAAGCTCTACAGCTTGCCAAAGTAATACTTCGTCCTCTTCAAGACGAACAATTGGCTTTACACTTGCTTTGTTTACCTCCTTAGTTTCTAACTGTTCAAGAATCGGTGACAGCAGTACACGGGCATAGCTGCCGTATGCAATACCGGATATGGAGGGGGAGATGGGGGGACAAGCAGCGGGGGGGACAAGGGGAGAGTTTTCTCCTTGTCTCCTTGTCTCCTTGTCTCCTTGTCTCCTTTTCCTCAGCAGTCCCATTGCTTTTAACTTAGCAACGGTGTAGCTGTTAGTACCTCCTGCTAACTGCACATATCCCGGTAATTTAGCTGCCAAAACTTTTTGGGCTAATTTCACTGCCGCGTGAGTGGTGCCATCTCCAATATCTCCACTCATCGGACGACCATCAGTTTGCCAAATTAAGGCACTGTTTATTGGGGCAATCAGATCGTAAAGTGCGTGTAGATAGTCAATTAAGTTTTCGCCATCGGGACAACTTATTGCTACTACCTTGAGACGATCTGCCCACGGTGAAATCGCTTGCCACAATCGTTTAAATTCTGTTAAGCGTCCTACTTGTGTATGAATTTCTACGGCATCTACCCCGGTTGACATTACCAACGGTGCGATCGCTCCTGGAGTTGAAACATACGACCTTGTATAAATTATATCATAAGGACAAGCTGGTAAACAACGACCGCAGCCGTAGCATTTTTCGGATACAACTCCGGAAAAATCGTCTTTTATCCGATTAAAC
Organism: Tolypothrix sp. VBCCA 56010; assembly: GCF_050875635.1. Taxonomy (NCBI): domain Bacteria; kingdom Bacillati; phylum Cyanobacteriota; class Cyanophyceae; order Nostocales; family Tolypothrichaceae; genus Tolypothrix; species Tolypothrix sp. VBCCA 56010. The sequence goes on along the minus strand of NZ_JBPAOH010000163.1, from coordinate 13,607 downwards.
GCGATTGCTTGTACTGGACAAATTTTTTCACATGGTCTATCGCAGTCCGTAGGACATTCAGTAGGATTAAATTCGGCTTTGCGGAAATGGGGGTCTTCCCCATCGTTTAAACTGACCATTAACAAAGGCGACTTTGGATTATTGCCAAAGCCTCGCTTTTCGGCATCCCCAGCTAAATCTTTGGCTACTTGTAGCGCGGTTTGCGCTGCTGCAATCACCGCAGGATCAGCTGCGACATCTATGCAGTCAGCGCCAGCCAATGTGTAGGCTAATGTTAAACTACTGACCGCAGGCAGATGCTGGAAACTGGCGCCACAGATGAGCTTAAACCAGTGACCTTCTTTGAGGGAACGTAAAGGGTTGATGTGATCAGTCACTTCTCTATTATGCTTATATGTGACTGAAAATTGTACTCATTACTTCATAAAAAGTTTTGCGTTGCTGTGTCCAGGGTCAAGGAAGAGGCACTCTTAGCAAGGAGCAGGGGGACAAGGGGACAAGGAGACAAGGAGACAAGGGGACAATTCTTTCTCCCCATCCCCCCATCCCCCCATCCCCCCCTCTCCCCCCCTCCCCCTCTCTGCCGAGAAAGAGAAAATTTCAGGTACTACAGCTTATTACCATTGAGGTGCGGCTTCGATGAAGTCTAGAACCAATTCTGGGTGAAGAGGTCGAGAAAATAGATATCCTTGAGCGAAATTACATTTTAAATTTCTCAGTTGTACTAACTGAAAAGTTGTTTCTACACCTTCAGCGATCGCACTCATCCCCATTGAGTTGGCAATACCCAGCATCGCTGGCACTAACCCCATGCTTTCTTCGTTTTCCTGCATACGTTTGACAAAGGATTGGTCAATCTTTAAGACATTAAAAGGAAAGCTATACAAATAACTTAACGATGAATAACCTGTACCAAAGTCATCCATAACTAACTTAATTTTTCGCTCTCTTAATTGTTGTAAAATTTTTTTCAGGGCCTGACAATTTTCCATAATTACACTTTCTGTAATTTCTATTTCCAGACAAGCAGGATTTATTTTAGTTGATTGAATAATCTGGTCAATTTGTGCTAAGATTTTCTGGTCTGAAAACAAGCGCACACTCAAATTCACGCTGATAGTTAAAGATTTTAGTGTCGAGTTGTGATTTTGCCAAATAGTTAGCTGCTCGCAAGCCGATCGCAATACCCAAATATTGATAGCATGAATCAAACCTGTTTCTTCCGCAACCGGAATAAACTCTGTAGGAGAAATCAAACCGCGAGTAGGATGTTGCCAACGCACAAGCGCTTCTAATCCAGAGATTTTGCCTGTAACTAAAGAAATAATTGGCTGGTAGTAAACGATAAATTCTTGCCGTTCTACAGCTCTACGCAAATCGTTTTCTAACTCTAAAAGCTGGGTAGCTTCGTGATGCATTTCTGGGTTAAAAACGTGATATCTGGCTTTTCCTAAAGCTTTAGCTCGATACATTGCTGTATCAGCATCTCGCAGCAAATACTCTGGCTTGTCGCAATCACTATTGCCCCAACTAATGCCAATGCTGGCATTTACAAATACCTCATATCGAGACAATTTAAAAGCTAGTGAGAACTGTTGCAGAATATGTTCGGCAACTTGAATCGCCTGGGTGATATCTGTTAAATTTTCGAGAATAATTCCAAATTCATCTCCGCCTAATCGTGCTAAAGTATCAACAGGCAATAAAGATTCTTCTAGGCGATTGGCAATCGCTATAAGCAATTCATCTCCCACCAAATGACCAAGAGAATCATTGACAAGTTTAAAGCGATCGCAATCTAAAAACAACACGGCAAACTGAAAATCAGTTTCTAGTTGAGCGCGATTCAAAGCTTTTTCTAGTCGCCTAATAAACAAAACTCGATTCGGCAATCCAGTCAGTGAATCATGCAGCGCTGTATTCAGCAGTTTATTTTGCAGTTGCTGCCGAAAAGTAACTTCTCCCTGAAGTTTTTGTAGAGCTTTTTCTAATTCACCAGTGCGTTGTTTTACTCTTTGTTCTAGTTCGGTGTTTAATTTCAATATTTCTAGTCGCGCTGTTTTCAACGCTAGTTGATTTTTCACACGTACCAAAACTTCTTCAAACTCAAAAGGTTTGGTAATATAGTCTACACCTCCTGCCCCAAAAGCTTTTACTTTGTCAAAAACGTCATCCAAGGCACTAATAAAAATCACCGGAATATCGGCAGTTAAATCACTCGCTTTTAAACGCTGACAAACCTTATAGCCATCTACTTCTGGCATCATAATGTCAAGCAAAATTAAATCGGGTAATACTGTTTCACAAGCAGTTAGAGCCATTTGCCAGTTCAAAGCTTTACGAACGTTATACCCATGCTTTGTCAGCAGTGAGGATAAAACTCGCAAATTATCTGCTGTATCGTCAATAATCAAAATATCTTTTTTATGAGGATCTAACCGCTTGTAATTCATTCTGCCTTTGCTCTAGTTAATTCCATAATTTTCTCAAATTGATAGTTGTTTGCTAAACCTCGGAAAATGCGGAAAATTAGCGGGTTATTTTGAGCAATTTGTTTAAGAAATTCTAAAATTACTTTTTTCCCACTACAAGATTACCTATTTTCTTCTTTCTCTTGTTACTACCATTGCTACAACTGGCTGCTTGCTGCATAATGTACATGCAGCTTTCCACTCAGCTCTATCTGTGATCGATGCTGACGGTTTCATTCCTAATTATCTGGGTTTATTGACAAACAACTTTTGTATTTGTGGTTTCTACTTGGTTGATATATTTCACCTCCAGTGCGTATTTTTTCTAATAGTACTTATGTACGTAATTGCGGCTAATGGCTAAACCTAGTCTTGTTCTTTGTTGTGATTGTCTCCCAGTTTCAGTTTGCCCAAAAGCTTGAAGAAGTATGTCAATTTATTTAAGTGCGATACCGATACCTGTGTCTTGTATCTCAAAGATTAGATGGGGTAGAAAAAGTGGGGGGAGATGAGAATTTCCTCGGAAACTCCTACGTTCCATTCAAAATTCAAAAAAATTCGATCGGGCGTGCATTTTGAATTGTTGTGTCCTCTGTCCCCCTTATCCCCCTGTCTCCCACTCCCCCAGTCTTAACCACAACTCTCAAGTAAAAAAGTATATATTTATACTAAAAATCTGCGTATGATAGATTTCGCGCACAGTTAGTGTCTTAAACATTTTTGTTTATCGTTTTCCCCAAAGGCAAATTTGCGGTTCGGGGATGATGGCAACAAAAGTTACATTAATATATTAAATGTAATTTTTCATACAGTTATATTATATGTTTTTATGATAAACATTTATAAAAATATATATTTGAACGAATCAGCAAGATACCAAGAAAAGAAAGAGATACAGAAGAAAATAAAAATAGAGTGCGTTAAACTACATCAACGCACTTACTAAAATTGAAAATATACTTGACAAACAGGCTTTACTTTTCTGACATTCTCTGTTAGAGAATGTCAATTATTCAGTTCGCCAATATGATTTAAAAGCCGAAAGCGAACTACGGCACGTCCAATAATATTCTCACGCCCTTTTTGAAATTATCTTTAATTTGGATACAGTGGTGTCTTATCATCGATTCCGCCAATATGATTTATGGGCCAAAAACGAAGTACAGCACGACCAATAATGTTTTCGCGAGGGACAACACCCCAACAGCGACCATCATAACTCTGAGTGCGGTTGTCTCCTAACACCAGATATGAGTTAGGTGGTATAGTGACGGGTTTGGATAAAAAAGGTGGCTGCGGTCCTGATGTACAAACTTCTTTTTCCGTGCGTAAGTCTTTGTTGAGGTAGTTGGTTTCCGGAAGCGGTTTGTTATTGACGTATACTTTGCCATCTCTAAGTTCTACTTTTTCTCCCGGTAAACCAATTACACGTTTAATAAAAGCATCTTGATATTGTTCTTTTTGCAACTCTTCTGTAGGCGAAAATACTACAATATCTCCTCGGTGTGGCTGAGAAAATTTATACTTCAACTTATCAACAATGATTTTGTCTGCCTCCCACTGATTTTCCGAACCGTGCAGGGTAGGTTCCATTGAACCAGAGGGAATCCAGCGAGCTTCCGCCACAAAGGTGCGAATTCCCAAGGCAAGAATTATACTTAATACAACTGTTCTACCTAGTTCTGCGATCCAGGAATTATCAGGTTGTTGGTTAGAGTTGTTATCAGACACTTTATTATGCATTAAATTACAGAAGTAAAAGGAAGATGCAGGAAATTAAACTACCACGGTCACTGTATTCGTTCATCTTAACCGGGGAAATGTGATTTTCTGGTTATTTTGGCATCTTGATATGGTGATTCCTAGTTAAAAAATAAACTTTTTTGTCACCAAAGTGCGAAAATTTGTTAAGAATAGTGCAACCAATTTAACCCAAAAGAATTATTTTCTGTCACGATAAAAGCTAATTTTCCTTCTGACTCTTAATTCCATGTCATCTCCAAAAAGTTTACTGATTCGCCGCGCTCGCATTATTCTACCTAATGGTGAGTTAATAGTAGGGGATGTCCTGACCCGCGATCGCCAAATTATAAAAGTCGCTCCAGAAATCTCCACGGCAACACCAACAACAGAAATTGACGCAGATGGGTTAACTTTGTTGCCTGGGGTAATTGACCCGCAGGTACACTTTCGGGAACCAGGACTAGAACACAAGGAAGACTTGTTCACTGCGAGTTGTGCTTGTGCCAAAGGGGGAGTTACCTCCTTTTTGGAAATGCCGAATACCCGTCCCCTGACGATTACCCAGCAAGCTTTAGACGACAAGTTGCAACGCGCTCAAAGCAAGTGCCTGGTTAATTATGGCTTTTTTATTGGCGCAACTCCAGAAAATCTCCCAGATTTGTTGAATGCCAAGCCGACACCAGGAATTAAAATTTTTATGGGGTCAATGCACGGTCACTTGCTGGTGGATGCAGATGCGGCTTTAGAAGCTATATTTGCTAAAGGCGATCGCTTAATTGCCGTTCACGCTGAAGACCAAGCCAGAATCAATCAACGTCGCCAGGAATTTGCCGGAATTCACGATCCTGCTGTTCACTCGCAAATTCAAGACAATCAAGCGGCACTTTTAGCAACTAAGCTGGCGTTAAGACTTTCTGAAAAATATCAACGCCGGCTGCATATTCTGCATATGTCAACGGCAGAAGAAGCTGACTTGCTGCGCCATTATAAACCGAGTTGGGTAACGGCAGAGGTAACACCACAACATTTATTGTTGAACACCAGCGCTTATGAGAAAATTGGCACTTTGGCGCAGATGAATCCACCTTTGCGATCGCCTCACGATAATGAAGTTCTTTGGCAAGCTTTGCGCGATGGCGTGATTGATTTCATCGCCACAGATCATGCACCTCACACTTTAGAGGAGAAGGCTTTAGAATATCCCAACAGCCCCTCTGGAATGCCTGGGGTGGAAACTTCCCTACCTTTAATGTTAACTGCTGCCATGCAGGGGCGATGTAGTGTTGCCCAAGTTGTGAATTGGATGTCAACCGCTGTGGCTTCATCGTATGGTATTCCTAATAAAGGAGCGATCGCACCTGGTTATGATGCTGATTTAGTTTTGGTAGATTTGCAAACCTACCACCAAGTCAAGCGCGAGGAATTGTTAACTAAATGTGGTTGGAGTCCTTTTGAAGGCTGGAATCTCACCGGATGGGCACATACAACTATTGTCGGCGGTGAAATTGTTTATGACAAAGGCAAGTTGAATACCGATGTGCGGGGTCAAGCAATAAATTTTTTGTAGAACCTTAGAACCCCGGTTTCTTAAACTCAGAACCCCGGTTTCTTAAAGAAACCGGGGTTCTTTTGAAGAGTCATAAATTTACGTCTCAATTTTACTTACGCCTTCAGCAAACATTTAAGAGATAATGCATCAAATTTGCTTGATATATTTGCTATTTTTGAGGCTAAAAATCATCTGAAAAATTCATAATTCATAATTTATAATTCATAATTATGTTTCAAGTTAAGTCTAAATTCCCACTTTAAATAAAAATGCTTATATAGGAATCCGATTTGAATTTTGAAAAAATCTAAGTACTTGTAGGGTGCGTTAGCAGCGAGAGTACGGCACCATCCCAAGCTTTTGGTGCGTTAGCAGCGAGAGTACGGCATCCTACGTATATTTCAAAAATCAAATATGAGTCCTATAGTCGGCACCGGGTACAAACCCTCTTTAATTATGAATTATGAATTATGAATTAATAATTAGGTTGACTGACTTGGGAGGATAAAGGCGATCGCTTCAAACATTTTCACTCTCAGCGTGCATCTCGGTAAAAATATCAATGTGAAGACAGCTTGAAAAAGCTATCTCGTATTTCTACCAAAATATATTTCGGGCGTTGCACTATAGTTGGTTAACCTGCTTTGGCTTCAGTATTAACTACATGATTGGCGATAACAATATATTTTTGTCGTAAAAAAATAAAAGTAATTTATATCATTCACTTGTAATTAGCGATTTCTACTGAGTACATTTTGAAATCAACTTGGCAATACTAATAATAGACCTCAAGACTCATTCTTTTTTGCACTATTGCATAAGACAGCTTTTTTCACTTATTGTCCCTCATTATTTATGGGATTTATTTGACTATAACTTGTATCTGGATGCAACAAAGACGAGAAAACTGCTAATAACAACAGATGTTTTACTTGATTAGACCTATGAACACTCATTCTTTTTAGACTGTCGTGAGAGAGCTTTTTTCCTACCCCAATTCCTAGCAGGTGCTACAACGCATCACGCGGCACGTTTGCACAGGGAAGTACCCTGTGCAAAGCGTAAGAGTGGAAAATACGCAACGCACTGCAAAACCCTGAATAAGTGCAAGAAGTCTATTGTGTGTTTGTTATGTGGTGATAAGCCAAAAAGCAGCTAGTCCACAAACGACAACAGACTGTCAAGATGCGCTTACGAGTAGACTCAGTTGGTTAAGTCATGGAAATTACTCTATCCCGATGTACCCCACGCAGCAAGCAGCATTGGTAGCAGTTGAGAGCAGGTACGAGAAATCGGGCAAAATTCGTAGTCTCTCAGCCGCAAAAATACTGCTGTACCGAGAGTTATTTTGTAATTGAGTCATAAAGCATATACGTATTTATAATTAAAGGTACGTATAACATCATTTACATTGGCTATCAAATCATCAAATCTAAATGCTTGATAAATCTATCGTTGTAGAAAAATATTTAGTAAAAGTTGGTAACTAAAATGACAAACTTTCCAAATGACTGTGACGAGCGTGGTAGTGGCAGATTTGACCAACCCTCAATTTGACATCGACTGTTTTTGGACATTTTGTGGTAGAGCGAGTGTAGGGGCAATTTCTGGGTTTTCATGCTTAAATGTTGATGGTACGACGTGTTAGCAGATGTGCAAGCTAGCCGACATTGCCAATTCCCTAATCCAAAAAGTGGAAAACGTTCTTTGTACGATCGCTTGCTGATTAGTTAAGCGTCACCAGTGCTTTGATAGTGCAGCCGATCGCCCTGGACGACAATCCGCTATTGCCGTGCCAAGTTGACAAGTGCGTTCATTTCGGCTTGAGTTATAAAACAAGCGTGTCTTGCTTTGATTGGGAAGAGTTATTAATGTCATACTAGCCGTGCGATCGCCGAGTTAATCAAGCAATTAACCGCCGTAATTTCCGCTCTTACTATACCCTCATCTCCAGAGGTCAAACACACTTTGAGATAACTATCTGGCTGATAGGGCATTCGCTCCGCCCATTCGATAGCCACAATTCCTGGCGTAACTTCAATACCTTCCCAGTAAATTTCTAAATTCAAAGTTGCCACTTCTTTTGATTCTAAGCGATATAAATCGAGGTGGTATAGGGGGAGACGTCCTTCATCATACTCATTAATCAAAGTGAAAGTGGGACTAACAATTGGGGAAGTGATACCCAAACCTGCGCCAATACCTTGCACTAACGTAGTTTTGCCAGCACCTAAATCACCTTTTAGTAAAATTACACTACCAGCAGTCAGCGATCGACCAAAAGTGAAGCCAAGCGATCGCGTATCTTCTGCACTTGCAAGAACAATTTTCATAATTGGTTAGTGGTTAGGAGTTAGGAGTTAGGAGTTAAAAGTTAGGAGTTAGGAGTTAGGAGTTAAAAGTTAAAAGTTAGGAGTTAAAAGTTAGGAGTTAAAAGTTAGGAGTTAGTGGTTAGTTGTCCCCACTCCCCCACTCCCCCACTCCCCCACTCCCCCACTCCCCCACTCCTACCTCCCCATCCCCAAATGGGCACCACTGTACCACCGGAACAAAACTCGCGCTAATTTCTGAGGATTGTGACGCACGCAGCCGATATCATCTTCAAATAAAATATTTGCTAAGACAATTCTTCGCCCCAGATCCAATACAGCTTCGCGATCGAGGAAGACGGGATGAGAGTTTTGTTGAGCGTAGCGGATTAGTGAACGAGGGCTAGGGGATTTTTTGTGTACTAATACAGCATCAAAAAGCTGTCGTCCGCAAGCGGCATCAATGGCTCTAATGTGGTCAGAAACAGTGTATCCTTGAGTTTCACCCGGTTGAGTCATGATATTGCAGATATAAATACGGGGGGCAAGGGATGCGGCGATCGCATCAGCAATTTGTGGAACCAACAAATTAGGAATCAGACTAGTATATAGGCTACCCGGACCAATTATGATATAATCTGCTTCTTTAATTGCCTTGATAGCTGCTGGCAAAGCTGGCGGATTAGCCGGAATGCAGCCGATTTTCACAATAGTACCCCCAGCTTCGGAAATGCTCGATTCGCCCTCAATTCGGCGACCATCGGCTAACTCAGCCCAAAGGCGAACATCGCTCAAAGTCGCGGGTAATACTTGTCCTCGCACCGCTAGCACTTTAGAACTAGCAGCAACGGCTCGTTCTAAATCTCCGGTTATATCACTCATCGCCGTCAAAAACAAGTTACCAAAACTGTGACCCGTCAAGCCATCTCCAGCTTTGAAGCGGTATTGAAACAGTTCTGTTAAAAGCTTTTCTTCATCTGCTAGTGCTGCTAAACAGTTACGAATATCTCCTGGTGGTAACACGCCAAATTCTTGTCTTAACCGTCCAGAAGAACCTCCATCATCAGCGACGGTGACTATCGCGGTAATATTGGCACTGTAGGTTTTCAGTCCTCTCAGCAATGTGGAAAGTCCCGTACCACCGCCAATCACGACAATTTTCGGTCCCCGGTACAATCGACGATGCGCCAATAGTACATCAATTAATTCTTCTTCGCTTTGTCCTTGTGGTCTGAGAACCTTAGTAATTGAGCCTACAGTGCGGGTTTGTCCCCAGAGAAGCAACAGCAAGCCAAATAATATAACTAAAGGTCCACTAATATAATTGGGTAATATCTCGGTGATTACTCCCAAAATACCCCGGAGAAACTCAAGCACCCAAAAAATTGGTGTCAGCTTAATCCAAATAGCCAATCCCAGACTTGCTAGCACTACACCCGCAACCGAGATCAGCAACCAGCGTTTTACCGATATACCTGGGGATAACCATTTGAACCACTGATTAACCCGATGGGAAGTGCGACGACGCGACTGCGCTTGCAACGTGTTTAAAGCTTGTCTGAGAAAACCAATTGACATACCTGAAAATAAGCAATGTGTTTAGAACAGTGAATAAGAGAAAATGTACACTACCTGGCTTTAACGCCAAATGTGGAATTGTTAAATTTTTTGATTCCATTACATTAAGAGCTAGTAGTTAAACTTGCCAGCATCCCAGTAAAACAATACCCTGGTTTGGTAAAACACAAAACTAATGGAAAAGCGAATTTTAGGATTAGATCCAGGACTGGCAATTTTAGGATTTGGTGCCATAACTTGCAAACAAAGTCAAGCCAAGGTACAAAGCACAACAGTAGATATGCTGGATTTTGGTGTAATCAGTACGCCAGCAGATGCGGAAATGGGACAGCGACTGTCTACCTTGTTCGACGATTTGCACACCCTGATGGAGGAATTAAAACCCGATTTGGTAGCGATCGAGAAATTGTTCTTCTATCGTATGTCAAGTACTATCTTAGTTGCACAGGCGCGGGGTGTGATGATGTTGGTGTTAGGGCAGCGTCGCTTACCGTATGTAGAGTTTACGCCAGCCCAAATTAAACTAGCGTTAACGGGGTATGGCAATGCCGAAAAGTCGGAAGTACAAGACGCGGTAGCACGGGAGTTAGATTTAGATTATATTCCTAAACCGGATGATGCTTCAGATGCTTTGGCGGTAGCGTTGACGGCGTGGTATCAAATTTAAATCTTGGCATTGTTGAATTTAAGTATAAATCATAAATTTATCCTCCGAGACACCTATGGGTGAAACGTCTCTAAAAATAAGGGTTTTAGGTTTTAAATTGTTCGCCAAAATTAGCAACACCAAGTCAAAAAATGATTATATCTAATACAATACCTTCTCAACTTCCACATTTTATCAGTAGGTAATTATGACTCAAGCACCTCCAAAACTAATAACCTTTGACGAATTTATTAAAAAAAAGGACTAATAGCTAATGGAAGAACTGCTAGAACTAAAGGAACTACTGCACCAAGGAAAAGTAGCGGAAGCCCTCATCATTGTCGAAGAATTAGAGGAGATGAGTAAAATTGACAAACTCAATAAAATATTTAGCTATGCCATCATTTTATTGTTACATCTAATAAAAAAAATAGCTGAGAAGCGAACAACTAAATCTTGGGAGACTTCTATTTTCAACTCAGTTAAGCAAATTCAACGCAGCAATCAACGTCGCAAAGCGAAGGGTACTTATTTAACTGAAGAAGAATTATTAGAAACTATACATGATGCCTATGAATCCGCTTTGAGAGAAGCAGCTATACAAGCTTTTGAAGGAAGCTATGAAGCTGAAGAAATTAGCGAAATGGTAGACCGTGAAGAGATTATTAAAACGGCGATAGACTTAATTTTAGAGCGAAATAAACTTTGATTCGGCTAATCAATCACTCGTTCTGCTCCTGTTGCTACAATCAAACCAAGCTTGAAAAATCTTGCTATGATAGCCATCTCCCAACAACCGCAAAAAATGACCATCGAGGAATATCTCGAATGGGAACCTGACCAAAACATTCGCTACGAATATGTCAACGGCGAAGTCTTTGCCATGACTGGTGGTACAATTCCCCATAATGATATTGCTCTAAATCTTTACACTGCCTTACGCCCACATCTACGTTCTAGAGGTTGTCGAGCGAATGTGTCAGACGTGAAGGTGCAAGTTAGTCCTAAAAGTCCATACTACTATCCTGATGTTATCGTCAGTTGTGACCCTCAAGACCTCAACGCCCGCAAATTTATTCAAAATCCTAAATTAATTGCGGAAGTTCTCTCTCCTGGTACAAGCGGTAAAGATAGGGGTGAAAAATTCACTTCCTACCTGACAATCCCCACTTTGCAAGAGTATATCTTGATTGACTCGGAGAAAATCTCCGTCGAACGTTTTTGTCGGGGAGAGGGAAGAATGTGGCTTTACTATCCCTACACCGCAGGAGACATCATTACTCTATCAAGCATTGAATTTGAGTTTCCTATCGAACTGCTGTATGAAGGTGTTGTATTGGAAACAGAAGAATAGTTGAAAAGCTGGTTCTCGAAAACTGAAAAGAGATAATTAAGTAAATAAAAGCACACGTCACAGTTGCTGTCATCTGTAAAAAATAAATTTTGGTCTAAACCGCGTCGCTACACTTAAGCAAGTATAGTACAAATTTAGCTAATTACTCTATGACCCTTCAAGAACTAGAACATCAAATTCTTGCTCTACTCCCAACAGAAAAAGCCGCAATTATCCAAAGTCTAACTCAAACTATCAACATTGGAGCTAAAGGTATTACTAAAACACCTGGTGTTTGCGGTGGAGAAGCTTGCATTGCTGGTACTCGTATTGCTGTTTGGCTATTAGTTGAAGCGCGTCGTCTTGGCATTACTGAAGCCCAACTTTTGCAAGATTATCCTCATATTAGCGCAGCCGATTTAGTTAACGCTTGGGTATATGCAGATGCTTATCCTGAAGAAATTGAAGGTGCTATCCGCGCTAATGAGGTTGCTTAAATAATGGCTAAGTAAATAAAAGCACACGTCACAGTTGCTATCGTTTGTTTATATGAAGAAATATAAACTTTAAGTAGGGTGCGTTAGCCTTCGGCATAACACACCCTACAATTTAATTTTTTAACTAACAGATGTGATATTATTTTATCCTAGATTTACATCTTGCTTTTTCATCTCGATTGTGTCTGTAGCAATAAGTTCTGTAGCTTCTTGCAAAAGTTGCTTTTGTTCTATTTGAATTGCCTCTAACCGCATACTAATTTCTGCAAGTCTTTGCTGTTTATCTTTGTGAATCTCTGGAGAAGTTGCAGGTGGCAAAGCTGGCAGGTTTTTAACTGGTTGAGGAGATGTTAGTTTTTTGATAGCGATGTTGCCAACTTTTGTAAATGAGAAAAAACTAACTTTAATTAAGGCAAAAAGTAATTTAAAAGGAACTTGGAGAATCGACCAACTAGCGGTTTCAATCAAGCGGACAATAGCTTTGATGATGCTTGAAGCGATCGCAATCACCAAAAGCAGAATTACTAAGCTGATAATTGGGTGATTACTTGCCCAAGCAAGGATTTGCACTATCCGGAAAATAGCTGGATGTTGGGTAAGCCAATCATTCATCGAAGAAGCGATCGCTACTTCAACTGCTCTCGATGTTGTATTCTTAATTTGGTCAGCATTTTGCCAAGACTGTTCTAATGAACTTTTAGCTTGTTCAACAGTTGTGGTGACAGAATCAATTGCCTTATCAGCTGCCGTTGTTGCTGTTTGTTTCCAAGATTCTCCCACTTGCTGCGCTGATTTAGTTAAAGAATCAACGCTTTGATAAACAAAATCTTTCGCTTGCCCAAAGCGAGGAAATATATCTGTTAGCAAATTTATGTCTTTGCTCAAATTTTATATATTATACCATTTCTCCATAATAATGAAGCTCTAAACTTTTAGAAGCGGTTTGCTCCTTTTACTTGCGCTCAACGGTAGACACTCATATAACCGCACCCAGCGCTAGGGTGTCGGTGCTTTTGTCGGCTCGGTAATAACCGATACGCACGCATTCACCAAAGGCAATAACGGACCAAGTTGTTCTTGTCCGTTCACAGCTAATTCGCTGTGACACAAATACACTTTTTCGGATACACGAGAGAGCAAATCTGCCAAAATTCGTTGCAGTCGCTGTTCTTCTGATAATTTCTCATCTTCTGCTGTCCAAGGCTCGCCTAATCTCTGTTGCAGAAAGAAAGGCGCTCCAAACAACGTTGCTGCACCACCTTTTGACCATAAAGGTGAACCAGCATCCAGCCAAAAATGCCAGCGGTGCGATCGCCTACTTGCGCGATATTGAAAGATAGTAGCTAAAGTGACAGCTTTGCTTGCTGGTCCCACCGGACGCATTGGGTAAGGGTTCGCGGTAATAGTTCCCCGACGCAGCAGTTGTATGAATTCACCCACAGGGGAGGAGGGGGAGAGGGGGAAAGGGGGAGAGGGGGGGA
>NZ_JBPAOH010000162.1:0-17785 GCF_050875635.1 Tolypothrix sp. VBCCA 56010 | reverse complement strand
TTCGCTATTTACAGGATTGGTTCGTCTAGGTGTAACTGCTGGTGGTGTCGGTTCGCTATTTACAGGATTGGTTCGTCTAGGTGTAACTGCTGGTGGTGTCGGTTCGCTATTTACAGGATTGGTTCGTCTAGGTGTAACTGCTGGTGGTGTCGGTGTTGGTTGGGTATTGACGGGTTGAGGTGCAGATGTAGGTGCTGGTGTCGGTGTTGGTTGGGTATTGACGGGTTGAGGTGTAGATGTAGGTGCTGGTGTCGGTGTTGGTTGGGTATTGACGGGTTGAGGTGTAGATGTAGGTGCTGGTGTCGGTGTTGGTTGGGTATTGACGGGTTGAGGTGTAGATGTAGGTGCTGGTGGTGTCGGTGTTGGGGTGGTTGTACCAGGTGTCGCTGGGGGTATGGGTGACTCAATAGGTGGGTTAGGTTTTGGAGATACGGACGGTTGAGCAGTAGGAATTTGCTCGATTCCTTGTTGTACTGCTTCTGGTTGTCTTTCATCTGGTGGTTTAGCTATGATGAAATTTTTACCTGGTTGAAGGCTTGCTAAAGCACTTAGAGGTAGGGCATAACTCCCAATCAAAAAACTACTGCTCATGAAACAAATCAAAATAAAGTCTAATTTGTCTCGATAGTTATATTTGCTTTTTATTGCCATAATTGCGTTCCTCATTGTTGATGAAAACATTGAGTTTAAAGATAGGTTGTACCCGACAATATTTTATTATTGACGTGTTAATTTCATCTACTTTATGCTGATTTCTTAGAACGAGATAAGTTTATTTCGTTCCCATGCCAAACTAAAATTTTAAATTATTAAGAATACTTATATTCATTTGCTTTGAATAAATTTACTAAGTTATAAAGTTAGTCAATAACTGACTTAAACACTAGAATAAATATATACTTATATATGATTAATATACACCAAGTAATACTGAGTGACAAAGGTGATGAGGGGTAACTACCATTATAAAAGTGGTTTATTTGATGCAATTATTAAGAGCGATGCCTTCTCCTGTCGGAGACGCTCCGCGAACGGCAACGTCTTCGACGAACGCTCTTCGGTGATGTCATACATATGGCTATTTGATGTCCACCTGATAGCAGATAGCAAGATTATACGTCATAAATTAACATATACCCAAAGTGCAAATGGATTCCCAGTATGCTCTGCTGCCTGAATCCCGATTGCCAAGACCCCCTAAATCCAGATGGCAACGAATATTGCCAGTATTGCGGTACTCCATTAATTTCCTTTTTAAGAGGTCATTATCGAGTTATCAAATTACTATCTGATGAAGGTGGATTTGGCAGAACCTATCTAGCGGAAGATGTAGATAAGCTGAATGAACAGTGCGTTGTCAAACAATTAGCACCGAAATTCCAGGAACCTTCGGCATTGCGAAAAGCAGTTGAGCTATTTAAAGAAGAAGCGAAGCGGCTGCAACAATTGGGAGAACATAACCAAATTCCCACGCTTTTGGCTTACTTTGAACAAGATAATTATTTATATTTAGTGCAGCAGTTTATTGATGGGCAAAATTTACTTAAAGAATTGCAACAACAGGGAACATTTAGCGAAAGTAAAATTCGAGAAGTTTTGCTCTCATTATTACCCGTTCTCAAGTTTATTCACGATCGCGGCGTAATTCATCGAGATATCAAACCACAGAATATTATTCGCCGCCAAAGTGATGGACAATTAGTCCTAATTGATTTTGGTGCCTCAAAGCAACTCTCGGCAACAGTCATGATGAAAACGGGAACAGCTATCGGTTCGCATGGCTATACCCCAATAGAACAGATGCAGGGCGGAAAAGCTTATCCCGCTAGTGATTTATTCGGTTTGGGTGCGACTTGCTTTCACCTGATGACGGGAATTCGTCCATCTCAACTTTGGATGGAACAGGGTTTTAGTTGGGTTACGTCTTGGCGAAAATATTTGCATAATTCTGGTAGTGGGATTGCCTCACGTCTAAAATTGGGTAAGGTTTTGGACAAGCTGTTGAAAACAGATATCGAAAAGCGTTATCAATCAGCCTCGGAAGTCCTCAGTGACTTAATATCTGTATCACCACCGCCAGCAGTACTTACAACTTTAATTTCTACCCAAGCGCAATCTCTGACAACAAGACGCGGAGCGTCTACTACTACGCTACAATTAGGCGCAAGGCTGAGAAATCAACTGATTATAAGTGCTGTTATTGTAATGTTGGGATTAGCAGGAGTTTGGTATTCACAATTTCGCCCGCTTGCAATCACTAAGTCTTCTCCCAGTCAGCCTGTAAAAACAACTTCGGAAAATTCCGATCAACCAGATACCCTAAAAGGACATTCCAGCGATGTTAATTCTGTCACCTTCAGTCCCGATGGACAGATGCTTGTGACTGGAAGTGACGATCTGACAATCAAATTATGGAATTTGGCAACTAAACAGGAAATCCGCACCTTTAAAGGACATTCGTCATACATTTACGCGATCGCTATCAGTCCGGATGGACAAACTATAGCCAGTGGTAGTTTTGACAAAACTATCAAATTGTGGAACTTAAACACAGGAGAAGAAATCCGTACCCTCAAAGGACATTCTAACAGCGTTGCTTCTGTCGCTTTCAGCCCAGATGGTAAGCTGCTAGCTAGTAGCAGTTTGGATAAGACGATTAAACTGTGGAATCTCCAAACAAACAAGGAAATCCGCACTTTTACGGGACATTCTGGTGGCGTTGCTTCTATTGCCTTTAGTCCTGATGGTTTAACTCTTGCTAGCGGTAGTTATGACAAAACAATCAAACTGTGGCAGATCGCAAACGGTAAACAAATCCGCACTTTAACGGGACATTTGGATTTAGTTTCCTCCATTGCTTTTAGTCCGGATGGACAGCAACTTGCTAGCGGTAGTAAAGACAAGACGATCAAATTGTGGAATGTAAACACAGGAAAGGAAATCCGCACCCTCACCGGACATAATGACAAAGTTACTTCTGTTGCTTATATCCCCAAAGGAGGATACAGTAAAAACCCAGATAGTGTAATTGTGGCAAGTGGTAGTAATGACAACACAATAAAATTGTGGGATACAGCAACCGGGCGAGAAATTCGCACTTTGAAGAAAGATTCTGGCTATGTTTATGCGATCGCCATCAGTCCGGATGGACGAACTCTCGCTAGTGGCGGTAGTGCTGACAATATTATCAAGATTTGGCATCCGTAAAAAAGTAGTGAAAACTGTAGTGAGGACTGTAGTGAGGACTAAAGTCCTCAAGAACACGGCTAAAGCCGTGACTACGTATGATATAAGTTCTATAGATAACAGCAACAACCCGAAAGCCTCCAACATCACAAATGATCAAACATGTTATCTTTGTGCTGCTATTAATACTGTGTTTATCAGTGGCGCTTCCGGCTAAAGCCGCTGTCTGCCGCAATTACGACAATCACCGCATTTGTATTCTCAGTATAAAACGAAGCGCGAAAAATTATTGGGAATACAGAGCAGCCATTAGTTTTGATGGAATTAAAACACCCATCGAGGTCTACAACTGCCGCTCTAGAGTTAAAATTCAACAAGATAAAACTGTTTTACCATTTAAGCATAACGATGCTGGCGAGATGATATGTAGTTTTTTTCCGAAGTCGTCATGAGTTAGTAAATCTTAGTTTATTTCTTCTTTGTAGCGAACACGCACCACGCAACAAAGAGTGTAAAACCTACATAGCCAAATACAACGATCCATTCTTGAGCGCTACTAAAGTTATCTATCATTGCGATCGCTTCTCTAAGTCGTTTTTTCAGCAGAACGAGTATAATTAAGTATATACGCAAGTAATTGCTTGCACTAAATAAATAAAAGTAAGTAATATCAGGTTCGTTAGTTCCGCTGATATTAACCGTGAGGTCGGTAATGAGTAATGGATAATAAAAATAATTACCTATTCTCAATTAGCCAACAATCTTAGACAAAAAGGAAAGCCAAATCAAATAAGAACGAACATACGTTAAATTATGAATAAACGGCATTTTTTACAGGCTGGTGCAACAGTACTTGGCACAGCATGCTTATCACATTATTTACTTGGCAGGTCAGAAGTTATGGCAATCTCAAATAACGAGTTTGAAGTTAAGAAAACTGAAGAAGAGTGGCGTACTATTTTAACACCAGAACAAT
Organism: Tolypothrix sp. VBCCA 56010; assembly: GCF_050875635.1. NCBI lineage: Bacteria > Bacillati > Cyanobacteriota > Cyanophyceae > Nostocales > Tolypothrichaceae > Tolypothrix > Tolypothrix sp. VBCCA 56010. Next base: position 13,623 of record NZ_JBPAOH010000162.1, on the reverse strand, counting down.
ATAAAGTACTGCGTCAACATGGAACTGAACGCGCTCACACTAGCCCGCTGGATAAAGAGTATCATAAGGGTACTTATTTATGTGCAGCATGTGATTTGCCACTTTTTAAATCTGATACAAAATTTAATAGTGGCACAGGCTGGCCCAGTTTTTTCCAACCAATTGAAGGTGCGATCGCTACAACTGTAGACAAGTCATTATTTATGACTAGAACTGAAGTTCATTGTCATCGTTGTGGCGGACATTTGGGTCATGTATTTGACGACGGTCCTAAACCCACCGGTAAGCGTTATTGCATGAACGGTGTTTCTCTCAAGTTTGTTGAAGGTTAAGTAAGTAGTGAGCTTATCGCTCAAAATGGGCACTAAAGTGCCCACTACATTTAAAATTTCAAACACAAGATAAACAAATTAAAAATACGTTTGTTAGCAGAGAGTATTTGGCACAAACACAGGTGATTGCACCGTCCCAGGAGATACGCACCTGCTTGGGTTTAAAAAATTCCCGTTCGGAATTGGGTTAATTCTATTTCCATTGTTCAGCCCTCCATTTATGCTTGGTATAATAAAAGTCCCATTAGGGCTGATTGTATTTTTTTTCTCAGTGGAGATGCGCGTTCCATTTGAGTAATAGTAAGTCCTAGATCCGTCACCATTATTTATCGTCACGGAGGGATAAATTATCTTTTGATTGGGGATACTAAGGGAACCATTAGTATAAATGCGCGTTCCGCTGGGATAATTAAGCAAGTTGCCAGTGCCTTGGTAAGGATTGGAGCGAGATGGGTTTTGCGTTATAGTTTGAGCGCTTATCGCTGACTGAGTTGCTGTTAGTAAGGATAAAATAGACAAACAGCTTACGAAAAGACGTTTCATCACATAACCTCCTACAAAGATGAGCTAAATTTTTGATTTTTAATTTGAGCAGACCAGTTACTCGCTTGGCGTTCAAGATTACTATCTTGTTTTTTCTTCGTTTTGAACGGCAAGCGGTTCGTTAAATTAGGTATTCTGTGAGCGGGAAGAAAGTAATACAAGTCCTATTACTTATGATACTCCTTCTATTTAGGTGACACTGGAGTGATAACCTCACTTCTTTCTACCCTTGTTAACAAAAGTCATGACTAAAGTCATGGGGCTATTTATGACTTTAGAGAGAATAATTTGTTGTAAATATGAGCGTAAATAATAGCTATAGTTAACTATTTCTGTTGGCATTAATTGTTGCTTAATGACAGCCGGAAACAATAAGTAGTGAGTCAAAAATTTTTCTGACAAAAGTTTCATATGTGGTTTAAGTTATTTAAATCGCTCTACTTGATTTACATAGGAACTCTAGCTGATAAACAAAGCAGATACAGATGAATAAAAATTCTTTCCATTTTTCTCATTTGTCATGCTCCTAGAAGCGGCTCGGAAAGTGTTTTGTTTTTATTTTATCTTTCACTATACCTTTAATGAAGTGCCTGTCTTTATGAAAAGAATTTTGACATCTTGCTTGATAGGTGTTTTGCTGACTTCTACTGTTTTAGCAGAACAAGCCTCTGCTCAAGTACGAATAATTTTTGGAGGAAATGACCGACGTGAATTGCGTGAAGATCGACGTGAGTGGCGTGAACGGCAACGTAGACTATATGAGCAACGCCAACGTGACCAACGTGAGCGGTTTGAACGCCAACGTGCCCAACGTGAGCGGTTTGAACGCCAACGTGACCAACGTGAGCGGCGCTACTATCATCGCTACTAAAAAGGTTTCAGACCTGAAGGGGCCATTGATTAACCTTTAAAATACTCACTGCTAAGACAACGCGATCGCTCCTACATCTTGGGTAAGAGCGTTAATGTCTAAAAATCCCTACCCTCTACCTGATTCTTCATGTCAAGGTGTAAGTCCTAGTCCCTACGTTTGAACTATTAGGGTACTTAATTTCAGTTTTTTAATAAGGGCATAAAGCTATGAAACGCACAAAAGTTTTATTGACTGCTGTTGGTATTTGTTTGAGTATGATACCTGCATTTCCTGCTCAGGCTGCGAATGGTCAGATTACTTGCGATAGACTGATCGGGGAAAATGGTTATTCGGTAGTTGCTAACCGAGGTAGCGAACCTGTTTATCAGAATGGACGAGTTACTAGTTATCGTTATTTCTACCGGATTCAAAATAGACGCGATCGAAGAGGAGCGCGTAACATAACTTGTGTCTGGAACGCAAGACGTGACTCAGCTCGACTAATCACCCGCTAAAAAAGCGAGCATTGGTTTTTCCGGCGATATTTCTTGTGTTGTAGCGTTGCTGAATTGATAAAATCAGTAACGCCAAATCTTTTTTCGCTTCCCCTATCAAATCAGGACTTACGCACTCCTTCATGGAAAAACGAACCGCGAAGACACGAAGGACACGAAGAAATAAGAGTTTGAGAGGTATTTTGCGTAAGTCCTACAAATGACTAATTAACTTTCTAACAACGTCCAAAAGTAGCCATCGGGAGCAACAAAAGAGAAACTCATCTCCCCAAATTCATTGCTAACAATATTTGTAAAATTTTGTACTGTACTTGCTTTAATGCGGTCGAAATACGCATTTATTCCGCGCACGCGATAAGTGTATAGCGACATTCCCAAGCAGCCTGGTTGCGCTTGCTCAAAGTGCGATTCTAATTGCATAGAATCTGGAAAGCGAATAATATAAAGTCTGCCTGAACGTGCAGCCATAAAATCAGACGCAGAAGAACGCGGATCGTCAAAAGCTGTAACAATAAACTTTTCACCTTTGTTTAAATCAAAAATTTCTCTACCCGCAAGAGAAGATTCATAACTAGTTTCAACATCATCACGCACTTTCAGCAAACCCAAAACTTCTTCATAAAACTTCAGCGTTTCCTTGCTATCATCTTGAATTATCATTCCCATGTGGGTAAACTGACTAGTTTTAAAAGTAGCGCTGAGGTTGATTTGTCCGTAATGCGGTAGGGAATAGCCAAAGCGTTGAAATAAAACTTGTCGAGTCAAAGGTTGCAATAATAGCATTTCTCGTACCCCTACAACTGGTTCAACAAAAGGACGACTTTTCCTGTCTTTGTTGTAAATAACTTCCCAGTGCGGATTAGTGTAGCGGATAGACCAATTTGCTATTTTTGCCTCCTCCACATGATTTAAAATACTTAATACATCCGCAGTTAAAGTTGTTGCCCAGCGATTTCCCTTCGCTTTCATTGTTGCAGTTCCCAACCCTTGATTCGTCGGATTTTGCCAAACCATCAACCGAATTAAACCATGATCTGCATTTAGGTGATAAAGACGAAGCGATCGCAAAGACGAATCTACCCCATATAATTGCTTTGCTGCTGCTGCGGATAATTCCCCCACTTCCCCGATACGATAACCAAATTGCTGCCAATATTGAATTGCCGAAATTGGATCTGGAATACCAATACAAACCTCGTAAATACCTTCAATCATACGATTTTAGATTTTGGATTTTGGATTTTGGATTTGGAATGATGTACAAAAACTTCAATTTTGCCAAAATTTAAAGTATTGTTTTTGATAAAATTGAAATTACCAGAAATGATAAAAATTTTATTACCAAATATTTTTATATCAGTTTTTCCCCCATGCCCATTGACGCCAGATGCTTCAAGTCGGCAGAGCCGCCCAACGCACTGGCTCCCCATTGCCCATTGACGCCAGATGCTTCAAGTCGGCAGAGCCGCCCAACGCACTGGCTCCCCATTGCCCAATGCCCAATTTATTATTCTCCAATTTGTTTCAAGTCTTGTAAAACTGCGTTGGCTGATTGATAGCGATCGCTAAAATGATATCGCACCATTTTATCTAAAATCGTTGCCAATTCATCGCTGACTTTCGCCGATTGACGCCACCTCACATTACCTGTTTCCAAATCTGGTGATAGTTCTTGGGGTGGCACTCCTGTTAGTGCTTGAATGGCAATCATCCCTAAGGCATAAATATCACTACTCAAGCGGGGATGACCGGCAAATTGTTCTGGTGGTGCATAACCTCGCGTTCCTATCGCAACTGTCGCTAATTCTGTTTCTTCCGTGCTTGGTGATTGCATCAATTTGACTGCACCAAAATCAATCAGTACTAAGCGATTATCTATTTCTGACCTAATTATATTACTCGGTTTAATATCCCGATGAATCACCCGATGTTGATGAACAAATGCCAGAACTTCTAAAACTTCTTTCAGCATTTCTATAACAAAAGGTTCCTTTTGCACGCCTCTTTTAACAGGTGGTAATTCCTCACTCAAGGTGTGTCCGGGAATATATTGTTCTACTAAATAGAATTCTTGATTATCTTCAAAATAAGCAAGTAATTTAGGAATTTGCTGATGTTCGCCCAATACTTCTAAAATTTCCGCTTCTGTATTAAATAACCTTCTGGCAACTTCCATAAATCTCGGATCTCGACGTGCCGGCATTAATTTTTTGACGATACAATTAGGATTGCCCGGTCGTTGAGTATCTTCTGCTATATAAATACAACCAAATCCGCCAGAAGTGAGGACTTTAAGAATTTTGTAGCGTCCACTTAAAAGAAGGTCGCCAGTTTGTTTTTCTGGTAGAATTGTGGCATAATTATGAAGATGTTTGTCTTGAATTGCTGTCTCTTTTAAGAGGACATTTAATTGCGCGATCGCCTCTTCTTGTTTTTCAACTTCTAAAATAATCAACTTGCTTTTCTGTTGCGTTTGATATGTGGTGTAAGCCATCACACTCACACCACTCATTACCAAAGCTAAAGCCTGGGGAATCACTGGTATCCATCCAGCTTGTAAAAACACCAGATAACAAAATCCGAACATGCTGGTGAGAATTATAACCACAACTACCAATCCTAAAGGATGTCGCAAACGCCATGCAACAGCGGCGCCAACCACAGAAGCAACCCAAATGCAAACATATTCGGAATATTGAGGTAAATACCAAATTAACGGTTCTTTATCCAGCACCGCACTCATAATCTGACTGGCTATCTGTGCATGAATATATACAGACGGCATTCTTGATGGTTGGTTTGGCAAAGCGCTGTAGGGCGTGTAGAAGCCTTTCTCAATGCTTATTGCCGTAGTGCCAATAATTACCAGACGGTCTTTAATTAAGTTAGGATTTACTTGATTGTTGAGAACTTGTGTAAGAGTTACTTGATCGGCAAGGCGATCCAAATGGCGATAATTTAGCATTATTTGGTAGCCTGCTGCATCCAGATGTTCATAGCTACCAGAATTAGATTTTAAAACTGGGAATAAAGTTTTACCTATTTGGATATCTTGATTGGGTAAACTTGTTTCAATACCTTGTTTTTGTAAATAATTAATAGCAAGTAAAGCAGCAAACGATACAGTAGTATTACATTTTTTATCGTCTGACTGGGCAAACAACAAACTGCGACGAACAATGTTATCATTTTCGTCAGATATCAAATCGGTAAAGCCTATTCTCTCTTCAAAAACACTCGGCGGTGGCGGAATTTCCGGGTTTCCCAGACTGCTGAATCCGCAGACAGCGATAATATTATTTTGGCGTGAAAGACGATTTGCTAACTGTTTATAACCAGGTTCAACAGGCAAATCGCGGTAAATATTTAAGCCGATAACCCGTGGTTCATAAGACTCTAGTTTGTCTAAAAGTTGATTAATTGTCGCATCAGACAAAGGCCATTTTTGGCGTTTAATGTCTGCTTCAGTAATTGTAACTAACAAAATACGGCGAGCGCTTGCTTTTTGAGGACGCGATAGCGTAGCGCTGCCGCCTGCGGCGGATCGTAACATTTGATCGTAAACTCTTAACTCCCAAGGCTGCAACCATCTCAAATGGCGAATTCCGGCAATGAAGACAGTCACTCCCACACTAGCAATGAGAATACTTGGCAGCCAGCCTTTATTAGACGCAGTATCACGAACAGAAAACAGAGGAGTTAGCGAATCTCCACTTGTTTCTTCCAACTTCGAGTCACCCCTATTTTTTACCAACGCGGTGCGAAATTTTTCTAAAAATCTAATCATCAAAGCGTTGTGGCAATAGCGCCAATTAGGTAGATGTTGCAGACTAAATTAACTCTACCTCAATGTAGCAATAAACTCAGTTCAAGATACATTCATCATACATATAGCAGTTTTAAGTAAGTCGGCACTTTCTTTGTGAGCCAGTGGCTAAAGCGCCTGTCCTTTGTAGCGTGCGCTTTATTGCCCTGCAATAAAGCGCAACCAGCAAAATTCTTACAGCCAGTGCTTGGGATAAGTTCTCTCTTCTGCCAGATTATTGAAAACCACAGCGCAGAGTACCAAAATAATAGAACCTTCCAGAGCAGGTGTTAGCAAAAATTGCCAGGGAGCCTTTGTCATCATTACGACTAATGCAACTGCTCCCGAAGGTGGATGCACAGTTCCAGTAAACTGCATCATCGCAATGGCTGTGGCAACTGCCATTCCCATTGCCCAAGGTGACGAACCGAAAAGATGTAGAATAGTCAAGCTGACTAAAGCTGCTACAAGATTACCGCCAATCACATTACGCGGTTGAGCCAAAGGACTCTCAGGTACGCCGAAAATTAATACGCTAGTAGCACCAAAGGGAGCCATAAGCAAAGGAGAATTGGTTTTCACGCTTAGGTAAGCTGTTGCCGCTATTGCTAGGAAACTACCAAACCAACTCCAAAATACATGTTTGTGATGAGGTCTATCTATAGGACATGTTAAAGGGCATGAACGCCACCTGCCACCTATCTTGAACCAGTAATTCTTACATTTCAACTGAAAGTTTTTGTAATTAAATCTGGATAGATAAGCGTAATTAATTCGCCCTTTGGGTAAGTTGCCTTTCATAATTCTCCATAACAACCATAAAAAACAGGCACAAAGTTAGAAAATTTGCCTGCACAATGCTGCCCTAGCTAATTTTCATAGGACTTACGCACTCATGTCGTCACCAATTCAATTTACGTAGGGGCAATTCATGAATTGCCCCTACAAGACTTTATTGTTTCGGCTCATTCCTATTTCAAATTCACTCTTGAACAAAAAAAGCAATTATAACTTCAATGAATAAAGAAATACCTCAAATTTGTAAACAAGCTGAATCTACAACCTAGGCTTTTAACCTACTATTTCATTTGTATATCCACCCCTCAAATTAGCGTTTTTACTATTACAAAATGCACGCACATTTATAGCGTGCAAATTTACCAAATTTAGCGACTTCACAAATGTCATCAAATATTAACATATATTTTTAGGGTATCCTTTACAGTCTCTAAATAAAACGGAAAATATATAGGAATAACTAATAAAATATATAAATAAAATTTATAATATAATCCGTTCACAAGACTTAGTATTTGGCTGAGGCAATAGGATAAGTGCAAGTCGGCAACGTGTCTACGTTCTTCAAAAGCTTTTTTCACGACTCAAAAAGATTGCTATACATAGATTTTTTTGCTTTGGAAATTAATTTATATTTACTTCCACTTATTTATCCGGAAAATTATTTCTTGGTAGATTAATAAATCAATGCAAACTATAAGTCTTTTCAATGCTTACGGTGGAGTAGATTGAATCAACTTTGAGTCTTGAATTAAGCGATCGCATCACAGCTTATTGAAATATTTTGGCGAGTCAATTGATCCCTGATATGTTTAATGTTATTTATCATTGACCCGGAGTCATAATAAGTATTTCTATCAAACTTTTCCTAATATAATCCTAAAGATAGATGTAATAAATCAAAAGTAAAAGTTAGATTAAAAACGACAGCCATAATATAATTGTGGCTAAAGTAAATTTGGAGGTGAGGCTTAAAGGGTATTAGCCGAGATAGCGGTGTTCGCACGCCCGAAACGGTTAATTTCAACTTCAGAAAAGGAGGCAAAAACTCTGAACTAAAGTATTTCAACCCTTTGACAACGACCAATTTACCTGAACCTAAACAATTTTATGAAAATAGCTCAAGTAGCCCCATTGTGGGAACGAGTTCCGCCCCCAACTTACGGAGGAATTGAACTGGTAGCGAGTCGCTTGACTGATGAACTGGTGCGTCGAGGTCATGATGTGACATTGTTCGCCTCTGGCGATTCTCAAACTTTGGCTAAGTTAGAAGCTGTTCATCCGCGTGCATTGCGCTTAGATCCAGACATTAAAGAGCATGTAATGTATGAAGTGTTGGAAGTTAGCCAAGTTTACCAAAAAGCAGCGGAATTCGATATAATCCATTCTCATGTAGGGATTTGGGCATTACCTTTTGCAAATTTGGTGTCAACACCAACGGTACATACTTTGCATGGCAGATTTACGCCTGATAACAGCAAAGTATTTTCGTATCATCAATCGCAACCATTCATCAGCATAAGTAACGCGCAGCGTCAATTGAAGCTGAATTACGCCAGCACAGTTTATAACGGCATTAACCCGGAAGAATTCACCTTTGTAGCCCAACCGCAAGATCCGCCATATCTAGTATTTTTGGGACGCTTTTCGCCAGAGAAAGGACCGCAACATGCGATCGCGATCGCCAAGCAGAGTGGTTGGTGCTTAAAAATGGCAGGAAAAGTAGACGTAGTAGACACAGAGTTTTTTGAGAAAGAAATCGCTCCTCACATTGACGGTGAGCAGATACAATTTTTAGGCGAAGTTAACCACGATCAGAAATCTGAACTATTAGGCAACGCAAGCATTACACTCTTCCCCATTACCTGGAGTGAACCGTTTGGCTTGGTAATGATTGAATCAATGGCAACAGGTACACCAGTCATTGGGATGAACATGGGTTCTGTCCCAGAAGTGATTGCCCACGGAAAGACAGGTTATGTCTGCCAAAGCTATGAAGAAATGGCAGCAATGATTCCCGCTACCTTAGAACTGAATCGTCAAACCTGCCGAGAATACGTAGAGCAAAACTTCAGCGTTACCCAGATGGTGAACGGCTACGAAGCAGTTTATCAGCAAGTTCTGCAAGAAAGCAACGCCAAGAAGTCTTCATCACTCTTGCAAGGTCAATTTTGGAATTCTCTTCTTTCCAGAAAGAAGAAAATAGCCTAACTCAAGGATGAAACCGCTATATAAACGTTTCGTTTAGATAGCCATACACAATCGTAGAGACGTTCCGAGGCAACGTCTTTACATTCTTTCTCGTTTCCAGTCTCTGACTGCGAATGCAATAAAAGAGGGCTGCTGCCTCGACTTTGAATTAGGGCTGGCAAACTCGATTGATGGCGATGACATCGGCAATTTTCTAATGGTTTCAATTTGATACTAAGTCAGATTTTTTTGCCTACTTGTGGATTTCAGATTTATTTACAACAATAAAAGATCGCAGGGCATTCCTTCAAATTTAATGGCAGGTCTGTCACTGCTTAAACCAAAGTAGAGCAATTGGATATGGGATTAGCATTAGAAACGCTACAAAAATGGTTTAGTACGCTCGATGCCAATCTACTAGCTGAGGATATTGTTTGGACAGTTTCACCGGGGTATCCCGTCTCTCAATCGCAGTATTCCTCTCGTCAAGAGGTGTTTGAGCATTTCTTAAGCGAACTCACCGCGCACTTTTCCCAGTGGGCAGCTAAACCGGAACAGTTGATTGAAGCAGGCAATCAAGTGATCGTTAAAGGTCGCTATGTTGGGCAAGTGAAGCACTCTAATCTACCGATTGAAGTTGAGTTTATCCACATCTGGACTGTCCAAGACGGCATAATTACAGAAGTTGTCTCCGTGGCGGATACCGCTCAGTTTGTTCGTCATCTTGGCTATTGAGTCGAATCAGAACCAGTGATGCTCTATTTGTGCAAACCGATGTGACGCAGGAAGTACAGGTGAAAGCCGCGATCGAACTTTTGGTGCGTTAGCACAGCGAGAGTACGGCACCCTACCAATCTATAGCACCATATTTTTAATTTTTAATTCCCGTCATCCGCTGGCTTATCATTTTTCTGAGATTGACTGTCAGAAGAAGAATTTTGCTTCACTTCCTGTGTTGGTACAACGATACCGTTTGGTTCTTTCCGTGGCTGTACTTGGGGTATGACTACAGAATTTGATTCTTTAGGAGATTGACGTGCAGGAGAAGCGCTATCAGAAGATGATTTGCTGGGGGAAGCGTTACGAGTTGAACGTACCGCTCGTAATTTCTCAACCAGAGATGGTGAGGGCGCCGCGTCAGGTGTAGGTGTTTCCTTGTAGTAGGATCGGCGCCGACGTTGCGGTTGTGGTGAGTCGTCTGATGTCGATTCTTCTCTTTGTCTATAAGTCCGTTTTGGTGTTTCGTCCTCATCAGCAACACGACGAATGCGCTTAGTGCGTCGTCTTTGCGTGTAAGTGGGTGCATCATCTCGCGACGAGGACGAGGTAGTAGAGGTAGTATTAGTAGTCTGTTTTGGGGTGGTAGTTTCTTTTACCTGCGGCGCTGGTGAAATCTGCACGGGACCGACTACCGCAGAAGTATCATTAGTAGTAGGCTGTTTCAAAACTGGCTTTGCGGATGGTTGCGGCGGCTGAGATTTGGGAAGTAAGCTGGTGATAGCAAAAGCGATTGTCGCGGCTGTGAGTGCGATTCCACTAGCAATCAAAACTTTGCTTGAGCGAATTTTTTTGGCAATTTTTGTCAAATTCCCGGTTGTTGATGGCGCAGTGGTATTATTTGCGGCAACTTCTGGAGGCGATGGGTACTGGTGGGTAGATAAATCAACAGTTGCAATCGTGTGAGTTGGTGTCAATTGAGTTGCAGCACTTACCCCATTTGCGGGTAGCAACTTTAACCATTCTGCGACTGTTGCCGGACGAAAGCGAGATTCTACCGCCATACCACGCATAATTGCTTGGTTGACAGCAGCACTTAAATGTGGTTGCAGTTCGCGGGGGGAATGCATTTTTTCGCGATCGCGCAATAATGCAGGCATAGGAACTTGTGCTGTCAACAGTGCATACAAAGTTGCCGCCAAACCATAAACATCGGTGGCTGGGCTGCGCTGTGCTTGCGTCATATACTGTTCAATCGGCGAATAACCCTCAGAAACCATACCTGTATGAGTTTGCCTCACCCCACCGTTAAATTCTCGCGCAATGCCAAAATCAATCAGCACTACTTCAGCCGTTCCTTGGCGGAGGATGATATTATCAGGTTTCACATCGCGGTGCAGCAAACCGTTATTGTGTACCACCTCCAATGCTGCCCCAATCTGCCGGATGTAATGAATTGCCGTAGCTTCTGGTAAAGGTATCCCTGGCAAAACAAATGCCTCGCCCAAGGTTTCACCGCGAATGTACTCCATTACCATGTAAGGCAAACCCGCTTCAACAAAAAAGTCGCTCACCCGGACAATGTTCGGGTGGATACAAGTAGCTAATCGCCTTGCCTCATCTTGGAATTGCCGCTCGAACTTAGTAAAATCTGGATGTTGTCGCAGTTTCTCATTAAGCGTTTTAATCACTACCTCATGACGTAAGTAATGATGCGTAGCTTTGTACGTAATGCCAAAGCCCCCACGCCCGATTTCTTGATTGAGGGTATATTTTCCGCCCTGCAAAGTTGTACCTGCTAACATAGAAAATCCTAAGTTTTGAATGAGCAGCTTAGTAGTGAGTCTTTTTTGTCTTTGTTAATAATACAGTAGGGGACTCTTGAGTGGGGGAGTGGGAAAGTGGGGGAGTGGGGGAGTGGGGGCAGGGGGCAGGGGGCAGGGGGAAAGGGAAAGGGGGAAAGGGAAAAGAATTATTATCAATGCCCCATGCCCAATGCCCAATGCCCCATGCCCAATGCCCGATGCCCAATGCCCAATGCCCAATGCCCGATGCCCAATTCCCTTAAAAACGCTGACCTATACCGAAGTGCAATCGACTTTCGCCCAGGTCATTAAGACCATAATCAGCGCGAATTAAGCCCAAAGGTGAGTCAAAACGCACACCAGCACCATAACCAAAACCACTACCTGGTTTGTTACGCGCACCTGCCGGATTTCCTAATACTGTATCACCAGAACCTAAATCTGAGCCAAAGTCAGCAAACAGCACACCCCCCAAGATTGGGAAAACCGGGAAGCGATATTCTGCGGAAGCTAATACGTAAGTGCGACCGCTGCCAACGTCTCCAGCATCGTAACCGCGCACGGAATTTGGACCTCCCAAGTTAAAGGCATCATAAGGCGGCAAATCTCCAAGTACGGTGCCGCCTTGGAGATTCAAAGCTAATACTTGTGGGTTCTTACTGTTGTATAATTTAACTGGGAGAAACTGACTATAATTTGCCCGCAGGCGATTCATCGAAATGTTGCCTAGACCAATCGGAACTGATTGTTCTGTGCTGAGACTGAGAATCGAACCTTTGGTAGGATTAAACGGGTTATCTCGTTGGTCTTTGACGGCGGTGAAGGATACGGTCGCTAAATCGTCGATGCCAGTACCGCTAAAAGTTAGTGGATTACCTTTTTCATCTTTTGGGGTAATTGTGCCATCGCGATCGCGTATGCTAACACGAGCATAATTAAATCCTAATGAAGTATCCCAACCGTCAATCGGTCGTTGCAAGCTTACACTACCACCAACTTTACCTTGCCGTACTCTGTCACCGTTAGCTAGCTTGACATCGCCATCAAAAACGTCGGAAAGTCCGCGTTGGCGAAAAGCGTTGATGCTGTAACCAAAGCGATCGGGGTTACTTATTCGATAAGGACTGCTATACCTACCATCAAACTGAAAGTCACGCGCACCTACTTCCAGATTAGCGCTCAAAGTATCGTTAATACCGCCGATATTTCGGTCTTGATAGTTTAATGTGCCGACAATTCCTTGGTCTGCATTGTAATTACCACCGAGGTTGATACCGCGTGCGCCAAGTTCTTTTAGTTGGTAAACTACATCAACGCCTGTGGCATCACCTTCTAAGGCGACATTGACATTTTCAAATAATCCCAGTTTATATAACTGCTGCAAGTCTTGCTTGACTAGATTGTTTTGGAAAATTTGACCGGGTTTTAACTTTAGCTGTTGCCGCAAGAAATCTTCTTTGGTGCGTCCTGTAACTAACTTACCTTTACTATCAACGGTATTGCCTTCGTCGTTGACAAAACGAAACTTGACATTACTCACTAAACCTTCAGCTACATTTAAGCTCAAAATTCCTTCGCTGCTCGGTTTAATAGAGACAACCCTTGCCAGATTATAACCTTTATCGGCGTACCATTTATTAATTTGTTCCACTACTTGCTTCAAAGCTTCCGGACTGATGGCTTTGCCAATTTGCGGTTGAAAGAGTGGCAAAACTACTTGATAGGTAAGCGTTTTCGCCCCAGAAAGTTGAAGCGATCGCACTATCAATGGTTGCACTCGATACACCACACTCAATCCCACCGGACTAGTGGTAGTATTTACACGGGCATCAACAAATAAACCCGTATCCAAAATTGCCGCTACATCTCTTTGTATCTGGTTTTGACTGGTTTCTCCCCCAGCTTGGGTTTTAATGACGCTGTTAATTATTTGCTGCAATTCTGGAGTAGCACCGACTACCTGCACATCGGTAGCGGTAACGACTAAATCCTTTTCGTTAGCCGGGGGAGTGGAGGAGGAGGGGGGGAGAGGGGGAGTGGGGGAGGGGGGAGACAAGAGATCGGA
>NZ_JBPAOH010000161.1:0-17887 GCF_050875635.1 Tolypothrix sp. VBCCA 56010 | reverse complement strand
CCTGAGACGACTGAAGCATTTATTTATGTTGCCATGATTCGTTTGATGCTAAAGCAACTTGCGTAATTAAAATCACCTATCTAAAACTTCTCAGACATCCTCTAAACAATTCCCGCCTACCTAGCCGTATCGCCTCCGTCATACCCTTATTATCAAACAGATGGGTATAAATCTCTTTCATCATCAACTTGGCAGCCGAGACAGTCACGCTATACCCCATTGCCACCACCATCTGCATCCCCGCACTCATCAAGCGGCTACCCAAACTAGTCTCACGCGAATCTTCTTTCGCCCCCTTGTCCCCCCTGTCCCCCTGTCCCCCTGTCTCCCCTCCCTTCACCTGCTTCCCCGACTGACAAGCATTCAAAATACACACCGGAATTCCCTTCCCCGTCAGCAACCCTGCTAACTCCGACGCCTCCACCAGGTCAACTTTGCCCTGAGTCTCTCCCTCAAAGGATAAAAACGCCTTTACGCCGTCAAATTGAGCGAAATCATCCCGTCCATAGCGCCCTTTGTACAAATAGCGATTTGGCTGCTTGGGCTGCTGCAATTGTTCATAAGTCATCAATGCACCATGCATATCTAGGTGAATCACATGGTAATAGCCTGCGCCTTTTTCTTCCAAATGCCTGGATAATGCTTCATAAGTGCCGGGACGCAGTAACTCGACATTTACCCGCAACTGGCTATTTTGAACTGCTTCTATTAAAGGTCGGGAAATGGTACGATAACCTACGTCTTTCTCTTCATCCGGTCGGGCGATTACTACCAGCAGGTTAATTAAGGGCGAAGGTTCAACGTTTGCTGAGATCGGTGCAGGTTTGACACTTTTTCGCACCATCACACAGTCTACCGCAAGCGATCGCGTTAACTCCGGGTCATGCAACGCTTCCCAATGCAAAGCATGAAATTCAGGCGTTTTACCAACAATTTCAATTGATAGTTCCGACAAATCCCGCCGCAGTTGCCGATATTCACTATAAGCTTGATTCTGCCCAAAAACTTGCTGAAATAACCTTACGCCGTAGGTTTGTACACTTACCGCCGCTGCTTCAGCCAGGGTAATGTCAGTGAAAGGAAAAGTTATCCAGTCTTCAAAATACCACTCTAAAAGCTTTTCTTCTTGCGGGGTGAAGGGGTCAGTGATTGTAATTAAGTATTCTCCCCCCTCAAAAATCAAGACAGCATCAAATCCAGTTTCTGTTCTCTGTGTTTCCCGAATGGTGATGACTGGCATAGGATGACGCTGTTAACGGCAGTATAATTACATAATAGGCTACACATCCTTGATTCCGGTTCCGGATAAATAGATATAGGATGGCAATTCATCAATTTCGTCTTAAGTTACTTATGTAAGCTGCTAAACCAAGATCAATCGGAGGAGAAGATTTTCAGATAAAGTCAATTAGTATAATTTAATACTTTTTTCAATGAGATGCTCATAGGCAACGCTAATAAAAAGGCAATGCGATCGCATCCCTAGAATATGCTGATTATCTGAAAAATTGCTCTTTCAGGCACATCACTAATTAAAAGGCAAGCAGCAAATCTCCAATTTCTACCTTGATGGGCTTGTGTATTCACCAAATTTTTGAAAAACTAGTTTATAAAATTATCAGTGGTGCTGAATTTTGGGTGCTGAGGAGCCAGCACGCGCTCCTAATCCTTATGCGAACGAGGATGTATGTCTCAAACATCCAACTTCCGAAGGAACCTCAGTTAAAGCGAGTGGCGTTGTGGAGTGTGAAAACACGGAGTTAATCATCTCAAGTGTCTGTTGATTTGCTGTGCCCCTCTCATGATGCCTGAATAACTATTCCCACACCACAATGAAATACCAGGTACTAGACCGGATTTTTAACAAAGCTTTATCTTTACGCAAATTTGAACGCTTGGAACTTGATGAGAACTTCTGCATTATAGATACATCCGAGCAAGTTCAACGATTTGCCGATCGCCCTGAAGAGGTAATGCTAGGAAAAGATGTCCGGCTAAGTTTTCCGGAATTTATTGGGATTGAAGATATTCTCATCTCTATCTTACAAGGGGAAGAGGAACTATTTGAATTAGAAAGTATTAAACGCTTTTCTGAAGATAAATCAGATATATATATCAATATATATATTCTTGGCGAACCAGGTGAAAACCAATCTGATAATAGATTAGTTATTTTGCTTGAAGATGTTACCGAAACAAGATTTTTTCAACAAAACCTCAAGCAGAAAGTTAATGAATATAATTTATTATTACATACGTTAGTTACATACAAAAATTACATGGATCAAGTTATCACTTCAATGGCAGATGCCTTTTTAGTGACAACTAACAGCGGAAAAATAAAAAAAGTAAATCGAGCCGCACAAGAATTATTTGGATTTAGCGAACAAGAACTAATAAATCAGCCCATATCTCTAATAATTGAGGATAATTTTTTACTACAAAGAGCGATTACGCAGCATTCATTATATCATAAGTATTTTCAAAATATAGAATTAGTTTGTAGAACTAAAAAACGAGAAAAGCTGTTAATTGCGTTTTCTTGTTCAGTTATTCAAAAAAAAATAGATGGCTTAGAAGATATTGTTTATATTGGTCGGGATATTACTGCTAGAGAGCGCAGACAACAGCGTCATGCAGTACAATATGCTATAACCCGCATTTTATCAGAATCTCAAAGCGTCAAGCAGGCAATATCAAAAATTTTGCCGGCAATTTGTGAAAATTTGGGATGGGATTTAGGGCAACTTTGGACAGCAAATGAATATTTAACCACATCAGCGTCTAGAGAAAAAAAAGATAAAATAAATCCGATACTCAGGTGTGTGGAAATGTGGTCGAGTCGAACAATCAGCGTTCGAGAATTTAAAGCGATCGCATGGCAAACTACATATACCCTTGGTGTTGGTTTTCCGGGTCGAATTTGGGCAAGACGTTCCCCGCTTTGGACTAGAGACATTGTGCATAGTTCTGATTTTTCGCGAACGCAAAAAGCTGTCGCAACAGCATTGCACGCCGCATTTGGTTTCCCGATTGTGGATGACAGCGAAGTTTTAGGCGTGATGGTTTTCTTCAGTCGAGAAGTGCAACCAAAAGATGTAGACTTACTACAAATGATGGCTTCTATTAGTAGCCAAATTGTTCATTTTCTCAAACACAAACAAGCAAGTGAGCTTCTTTTAGAAAGTGAAGAAAGATATCGAGATTTATTTGAAAACGCTAACGACTTGATTCAGTCTGTTAATGCTTATGGTCGTTTTGAGTATGTCAATCGTGCGTGGCGAGAAACTCTCGGATATAGCGAAGCTGAAATTACTCAAATGAATGTATTTGACATTATACATCCAGATTTTCAATCTTCTTGTCGGCAAATGTTTTATCGTGTCCTCTCAGGAAAAAAAATCGAGCAATTTCCAGCTGCATTCGTTACTAAATACGGTCAAAAAATCTTTGTAGAAGGAAACATAAATTGTAAATTGGTGAGAGGAAAACCAGTTGCAACTCGCGGCATTTTTCGTAATATCACCCAGCGACTAGAAGTTGAAGAAGCACTGCATCATCAACAGAAACAAACTGAAGGCTTGTTGCTGAATATTTTGCCAGAAGAAGCAATAGCTAACCGTCTCAAACAACCAGGCACAATCACCGAAGACTTTGCTGATGTTACAGTTTTATTTGCAGATATCGTTGGCTTTACGGAAATTGCTTCTTCTGTGAGTGCGATTCAACTGGTAAAGTTACTCAACCAAATTTTTTCAGATTTCGATCGCCTCAGCGAGCAATATAATTTAGAGAAAATCAAAACCATTGACGATGCTTATATGGTAGTTGGTGGTTTACCCAGACACCGCGCAGATCATGCTAGTGCGATCGCGCTAATGGCACTCGATATGCAAAGTGCGATCGCTCAATTTAATGCCGAAAATCAGCAAAACTTCTCCATTCGTATCGGCATCCATAGCGGTTCCGTAGTTCCCGCAATAATAGGTATCAAAAAATTGACTACCGAATGGGGAGACACCGTAAACATCGCCAGCCGCATGGAATCCCAAGGTTTTACCAACAAAATTCAAGTATCAGAAACCACTTATCAACACTTGCGTAATGAATTTTTGTTTGAAAAGCGCGGTGAAATCGAAGTCAAAGGTAAAGGGAAAATGACAACTTATTTGTTGATTGGGAGGAAGTGAGGAGTGGGGGAGTGGGGGAGTGGGGGAGTGGGGGAGTGGGGGAGTGGGGGAGTGGGGGAGTGGAGGAGTGGGAGACAAGGAGACAAGGAGACAAGGAGACAAGGAGACACGGGGACAAAAAGAGCAATTCTTTTCCTCCTCTCCCCCCATCCCCCCCTCTCCCCATCCCCCCCTCTCCCTCTCCTCCACTACGGAGTATTCGGAATCAACCTACCACAGGGATAAGTTGCAGCTTCACCAGAAGCGCTATCAGCCACAGCAGCGGGGATTTTATCTACTGGTTGGGTTTTGGCTGCAAGATAGTCTTGACGCAGTTTCTCGGTTATTTCTTCTCGTCTGTCGTAAAGTCGTTTTAAAGAGCGGGGCTGGCACTGGTTCATCACGTATGCTGTTACTAGTGGTAAAGCGATCGTGCTATCGGTGTAACAAACAATCGTGCTGGGTAATTCTTCTGGGTCAATTTTACCCCAGCTAACGGCTTCTGAGGGAGTAGCCCCAGACAAACCGCCGGTATCTGGACGCGCATCGGTAAACTGGATAAAGTAATCGTGTCCTCGTTCTTCTAGTCCTAATACTTCGTGAATTTGCGGTTGGGTTTGTAGCAAAAAGTTTTTTGGACTGCC
This sequence comes from Tolypothrix sp. VBCCA 56010, assembly GCF_050875635.1. NCBI lineage: Bacteria > Bacillati > Cyanobacteriota > Cyanophyceae > Nostocales > Tolypothrichaceae > Tolypothrix > Tolypothrix sp. VBCCA 56010. The sequence goes on along the minus strand of NZ_JBPAOH010000161.1, from coordinate 13,074 downwards.
ACCACCGAGAATTACGGCGGCACTTTTGCCTTCAGATTCGCTTTTAGATTCGCGTGCAGTGTAGGCGATCGCTGCTGTCTCATTCACGTCAATTGAAGGATCTAAAATCAACTTAGAACCTTCCAACGCCAAAGCCGCCACGTTCATTCCAATTGAACTATCACCGGGCGAAGACGTATAAATCGGCACGCCACATTCATAAGCTGTGGCTAGCAAACACGAATGCTGCACTCCTAATTGCTTTTCAACTTCCCGGACATATTTACCTAGCAAATGATGAAATTCAGCCGTTCCCATCCGCTTCTGAAACGGTTCTGCTTGCAAAATCTTGCGGATAAAAGCATCAGTTTCTAGCAGCACATCGTAGCCAAAGATAATGTCATAAATCCGGATGGTGCTTTCCTGCCGCAGTTTCACATCATCTAAAAATGGATTACCTGCAAATAGTTCAAAACCCAAACCATAATGCATGTCGTGGTAAAGATTCGCACCAGTACTAATCATCCAGTCAATAAAGCCGTTGCGGATCAAAGGTGCTAGCGCAGAAACCCCGAATCCTGCTGGTGTCATCGCACCGGAAAGGCTAACTCCCACCGTCACACCTTCGGTTAAGACTTCTTTACTCAGTAGTTGACAGATTTCCCGCAAACGCGCCGAGTTATAAGCCGTAAAGTAATTATCAATCAAATCAACTACGCTGATATTGGTTGACATCGGTGTGGGTGAGATTTTTTGACCCAGCTGTTTTGACATTTTGCACTCCCGCAGAGTAAACACGCTCCCATGTAATGTTAACTAGCTTTGAGTAATTTCTTGCATCGCCTTTAAGTACGAATCGTAAGCAGTTTGTCCAAAACATACGAAAATCACTCGTTTTATGAAGCGATCGCTCTCTAAAAACTTGTTAACTTCACTCACAGCGATTTTACTAGCACGTTCGAGCGGAAATCGATAAACACCTGTGCTAATTGCCGGGAAAGCGATACTTTCAATCTTATATTCTTCTGCTAGAGCTAAACTCTGACGGTAACAACTGGCTAATAACTCATCCTCGCCATAATTCCCACTCTCCCATACTGGACCAACGGTGTGAATTACCCATTTAGCTAGGAGGTTATAACCTTTTGTGATTTTAGCTTCGCCAGTTTCACACCCTCCCAGCTTACGGCATTCTTCCCAAAGTCCTGCACCAGCTGCACGATGAATTGCACCGCACACACCCCCACCAGGCATTAGTTCTTCATTCGCTGCATTGACGATCACATCAACTTTCAACTGAGTAATATCACCTTGAACCACTTCTATTTGCGTCATTATCCCTGGTTTGCTGTTTTCTCAAATCATAGCCGCACGAATTGCTTGCAAATGACCAAGCCCCGTTGGGGCGACGGTTCGCCGGACAGAGTATTCTGTCCGGCGACACGTCGCGCGGGGTGTGGGGGAGCCACTGCGGTGGACGGGTTTCCCGGCATAAAGCAAGTGGCGTTGTGGGGTGTGGGGGAGCCACTGCGGTGGACGGGTTTCCCGGCATAAAGCAAGTGGCGTTGTGGGGAAAGACTAGCCCCAACAACCAGTGGGTCACAAGCCCTGTCCTTCTGGGACGATTGCATTGGTCGAGGAATCATACGCCTCGACCAATGCCGTCTTCATACCCTACACCCTACACCCTACCCCCTACACCCTTCTTGTTGACCGCTATAAAAGCGCACTAGCTGCGGACATCGGTTGTCAATAATTTTTGTAAGGTGGAAATGTCAGCAGAATTTAACAATTCTGGATGTTGGATGAAACATTGAGCTTCATTCTGCCAAGTTGTCCAATCAAAGGAAATGACAAAATTTTCTTCGTAAAGTGCTTTAATAAATTTCTCAAATTCTTTAAAATAGCAATAAGGGTCTAAAGTTAAGGATTCAGTTTGTATATTATATAGTTTTGCTTGCTTGCTAGAAAATCATGGTAAGAAAGCTAACACGCTAATCAAGATTTTTTCGGGTAATTTCACTGGACGTATCCAATAATGCCATTTAATTAAAATGGTATAAACAACCGAATTTTGGTTCATTTTATAAGTGATTGAAGATTAGGGACGCTTAAATTAGGGACGCTTGGATTAGGGATTAAAGGTGAGGAATAAAGAATAATTTTCTTGCCCAGTCCAAGCGTCCCCACTCCCCCACTCCCCCACTCCCCCACTCCCCCACTCCCCCACTCCCCTTTATTGTTGAGAGTAATTTACACAGATTGATGAAACCCGATACCACAACAGAATTTAACTCAGATCCAGAAATTGATCGCTTAATCGATGAAGTAATAACTTCTTCTTTAACGGATGAGCAGTATCGTAAAAAGATGCAGCGCCGTAAGGAAGTCCAAGATCAACGAATCGCAAATGCTGTCCCGGAAAAAGGGTTAGTTATTGTTAATACCGGCAACGGTAAGGGGAAAACTACTGCGGCGTTGGGGATGGTATTACGATCGCTTGGTCATGGATATAAAGTGGCGATCGTCCAATTTATCAAAGGTGCCTGGGAACCTTCAGAAAAAAAGGTTTTCAGTATGTGGCAAGACCAATTAGAATTTCATGCTATGGGCGAAGGCTTTACCTGGGAAACTCAAGACCGCGATCGCGACCTCGATAAAGCTTACGACGCTTGGCAAAAATCATTAGAATACATTTGCAATCCAGACTTCAAGCTGGTGCTGTTAGATGAAATTAATATCGCTCTGAAAATGGGTTATTTACAAGTTGAGGAAGTTTTAAGAGGTTTGCAGCAAAAACCACTCGATAAACACGTTATTCTCACAGGTAGAGGCGCACCAGCGGCTTTAATTGAACGAGCCGATTTAGTCACAGAAATGACTTTAGTTAAGCATCCTTTTCGCGATCAAGGCGTAAAAGCGCAAGCGGGAATTGAGTTTTAATTTGTTCAATGATGAACGATCGCACTTTGCCAAAACTCATTATTCATCGTTCATCATTCAGCAACGCTCATTATTTGACTCACTTTCGATATCCACCATCTGAAGCTTGATTGCACATCTGCAAAATTTGGCGATCATTATCACTGACAGTATTTAATTTATGATAGTCTTGTAGTGCCACTGAGTAGGCATAAGTCATTGGCTGATCTGCATCTAGTTTCGGTAGTCTATTTGCCGTCGCTACCTCTTCTAGACCACCTTCACCTGGGGCAGTCACCGTCATCGCCAATTCTCCTGTTGAGTCAACATTGCCCTGAAAACAACTAAACTCAGAACTGGGCATATACAACGCGCCCATCACCTGATTTTGGCGCTTCTCAAATACAATATATCCTTGCCCAAGTTGGTTTGGTTGTGGAGATTGACCATAGAGATAAACGCCATCTTGTTTGGGAAACTTCGTAGTGACAACCCCAGCGTTTTTTGTTGCTTTTTGAGATTTGGTAAGTTGTGCGGTAGTTCCAGGTGAAGAAACTTTATCGTCATTGTCTGTTCCGAGACTAGCGTTAGCCTGGATTTGTCTTTGTTGCAATTCGTTTCTGGAAACTTGCGAATCCGTAACCAGCGTTGATGTTTGTACTGTTTCTATTTGCTTACTCAAAACTGGTTTAGCCTGTTCGCCGATAACACCAGCGGTTATGACTAAGCCAGCGAGGGGAATTGTCCATTTGCGAGGGGAAAGAAATTTATTGATATTATGCACCACCCAAATCCTCCTGTGAAAAAATTATTACGTACTTTGCCACCTACCTCTTTAAACCGTAACCAAGTATTTAGGCATCAAGGCTCTGCCAAAGGTTTGATTTATATTGTGCGGAAAAACACATTTTCCAGAAATAAAGTTTTTATCTATTTTTTTCGCTTTAATCAGAAAATACTATTGTTTAAGCGATTTTCACTTCACTAAGTAAATTCACTCTCTGGGGTGAGGTTTTCGGAAAATTGCTAATATATTTTTATTTGATATTTTTATTTTGCTAAATAATACCAATTTAAATAATGTTTGCGACACATAATTTCTTCGTAGGGGCACGGCAATGCCGTGCCCCTACCCATCTGCCGCATTCTTTTTTTAAATTGGTATAATATTTATTTTCGTTCTCTTCCAGCAGTCGTGCTGGGAACGAGCCTAAAAAAAATCGCCCCCTGAATTCAGGAGGCGCGTCGCCTAAAGCGATAAGCTTATAACTAGCTAGCAACGTACTCTTTGACATTTGCGCGACGACGACGCAGATGAGCAAGGGCTTGATGCTCTAATTGGCGGACGCGCTCGCGGCTAAGACTTAAGCGTTCGCCAACTTTCGCCAGAGACATTTCGTTACCATCTTCTAAACCAAAGCGCAAAGCTAAAACTTCTCGCTGTTGGGGGGTAAGTTCAGATAATAGAGTGTTCAAGTCTTGGCGCAAGAATTCTTGGGTCATGTAATACTCTGGTGATGGACCATCATCTTCGAGCATTTCTTGCAACTCAGTATCTTGATTGTCGCCGACGCGTACATCCAAAGAAACTGGCTGACGTGCCATATTCAGGTATTCGCGAATTTGAGCCGGTTCTAGCTCAAGTTCTTTAGCAATTTCTGCCGGGGATGGCGATCGCCCAAATTTTTGAGCTAGTTCGCGCTGTACTTTTTTGATTTTGTTCAGCTTCTCGGTGATGTGGATCGGTAAGCGAATTGTCCGACCTTGTTGAGCGATCGCCCGCGTAATCGCTTGACGAATCCACCAGTAAGCGTAGGTTGAGAACTTATAACCCCGTGTCGGGTCAAACTTCTCTACACCTCGCTCTAGTCCGAGAGTTCCTTCTTGGATCAAATCCAGAAACTCCATATTTCGCTTTTGGTACTTCTTGGCAATAGCGACGACTAAGCGCAAATTCGCTTCAATCATCTTTTGCTTTGCCCGCTTACCTTGATGCACAAGCTGTGTAACCTCCGATGAAGGCAAATTAACATCGCTTGCCCACTCTTCTAAGCTGATTTCGCGGTGCAGTTTCTTTTCTAAAGCTTCTTTAGCTTCCACTAACTTCATCATGTGTTGCACCTGCTTCCCAAAGATGATTTCTTGGTCACGGGTTAGCAGTGGTACACGACCAATCTCGCGCAGATAGGTTCGCACCATATCAGCCGTGAATTTGGTGTTAGTGTTTTCAGTTTGGGTAGTAACAGTAGGCATTGGTGCGTTGTCCTCTTGTCCGTAAACACAATGAATATTTATTACTAGGGCGGATGGGGAAAGATTGTGTTTTGATCTCACCACATTATGAACTACCGAAGACAATCATATTAGTACAGGTTTTGTCAAGACGGTGCTTCCTTGAGATAGGTTTCCCTATCCTCCCTAAATCTTTAAGTCGTTAGAAGTACGCGCTCAAAATTTCCCTTGATTTCTTTTCGTCCTCACTCGCTAGCAGCGACAGTAAAAATACGAAGTCAGTATGAGTTCTACTTATTTAATATTACGACAAATTAGCCGGATAGTAAAGTAGGTCAGATAAATCTTTCCATTATAGTGTAAAAATGTTTATTTGCCAAAAAAGTGGCGATAAATTGTTTTGTGCCCTTACTATTTATATAGTGACGCTAAAACCCCCCTCGCGGGTGCCCAAAATTAGCGGGATTACCGAACTGATTGATTGTAATATTACGAAATTGGGGAATGGGGCAATGGGCAATGGGCAATGGGCTTTCATAAAGTTATCCAAAATTGGGCAGGCAGAGGCGCCCGTCAACAATTTAAGCCGCGATCCGCTCTAACCATTTGGCGCTCCAATACCCAAGATTTTGGGTGCTAATTGTGGATTATTGTGCGCCATTTGGGGGAGCGCGAAGCGTCTCCGAAGGAGAAGCCTGCCCAATTTTGGACAGGTTTTTCCCAAGGGCAATGGGAATAAAGCCAAATTTCGATCTCAGCCCGATGCCCGATACCCTATGCCCCATGCCCCATGCCCAATTCCCTAACTTAAAACCCAAGATCGGCTTTAGCTAGTTCAGCAGCAGCGAAGACTTCTGCGTCTGGCTTTTCTTCCCAAGCGGTATCACCAATTTCGGCATAGAAAGTTGAATCGTAAGGACGGGTACGCACCACTACAGGCATGGGGACGGCGTGTCCTAAAATTAAAGCTTGTTGCTTTGAGTCTAACTTGGCTAAGACCGATCGCAAACCACCACCACCAGAGACTCCAGTAAAAATCGCGTCGATGTCTTTTTCATCATTCAGCAAAGCGGTGATGCGAGTGCCAATTTGAGACATAACTTCATTATCTATGCCTGAAGGACGTTGATCGACCACCAGAAGTGTAACGAAATATTTCCGCAACTCGCGGGCGATCGTGCCAAAGATGGTACTTTGGACAATAGCGGGGTCAAGAAAGCGGTGCGCTTCCTCGATGGTAATCATTAATGGCGTTGGGCGATCGCATGGATTTTTGCTTTGCAAGAACTTATCAGCTTTTTTGACATACTTCTCGTGAATGCGTTTGGTAATCATGTTCGTCACCAACATGTAAGAAAGCATGTTGGATTGGGAACCAAATTCTATCACAACATTCTTGCTAGCTTCCAAAGATTGCAAAATCTTATCAATGTAGTTTTGCGGGCAAGCCGCTCGTATATACTTTAAGCTGTCCATTCGCAAAAGTTTGCGTTGCAAAGCCATAATCGAACCTTTATGTCCTCGCTTTTCATCGCAGAACATCTCGATTTCTTCATTCGTCATGTTCAGTAATTGGATAATCCAAGATTTCCCGAATTCTGAGAACAAAATATTGGCATTATCTAATGCTGCATCCGACAGTCCTAAATCCCGACTGCATAACTTAATATCTTCGACATCGATTTGGTCGTAACTTAGATATAGTTCTTGTGCATCGCGCACACCCCGACGTTTTGTAGATTCTGGGTCAAGAGTGTAAACTTCAACAAGACTTGGAAATAACTGTTTTAAACCTTTAACAGTATTAACATTTTTCCCTTCCGCTACCGCTTCCCAACCATACTCGGAATGCATATCAAAAATTAAATTAACTGCTGCGTTTTTCCGAATTACACCAGCTAAAAGTAAGCGTGTTAAAAAGGATTTTCCAGTACCAGATTTACCAAAAACGCCATTACTGCGTTCAACAAAACGATTTAAATCGATGCAAACCGGCACATCCATATCCAACGGTTTACCGATGGAGAAATTTTTTCTTTGCGGGTCATCTTCCCAACCAAATACTCGGCGAAAATCGTCTTCATTTGCTTCGTAAACTTGGCTAAAGTGACTGGGAATAGTTTTAACTGGTAACAATTCCATCGTCGTGCTGGTTTGCGGTTGAAAAGATGCTAAACCGGTTGCCGATGGTACAAAGGGATTAACAGATTTGCCATTTGTGGCTGAATAAGATTCGTTATTTTCCGGAGTGAACATCAACATCGGTGAGAGGTTGATAGTTCCGTAAGTACCACTTCCACCTAAAACTTCTCTTAAAAAAGTGTCATCCCAACTTGGAGGATTAGCAATAATTCTTTGGTTAGCAGTTCCTAGTGCTACATCTGTCAGCATACAGAAAAAACGCGATCGCATCCCTTGCACGACTAAAAACTTACCCACCCGCATATCTTCAACCGAAATATCCGGGTGTAATCTTACTTCTAATCCTGCTGTGAGAGAACCTTCTATTACTGAACCTAACGGTTGTCCCAAATTCATATCTTATTTGTTAGTGGATAGTGGATAGTGGATAGTGGATAGTTGTTGGTTGTTAGTGGATCGTGGATAGTTGTTGGTGAACCACTGCGTTGCCGAGCCAGTGCTGTGCGGAGGTCACGAACGCCCTCGGCACCTGGCGTGGGGTTCCCCCCGTTGTAGCAAGTGGTGAACCCGAAGGGTTGTTCGTTGTTGGTTGTCGAAAAGTACTACTAACTCCTAACTCTTAACCACTTACCACGCTCCTCCTAACAACTAACTCCTAACAACTAACAACTAACACCTATTCACTAACTCTTAATCAATTTGAATTGAAGTTGGAGCGCTACCTGTGGTAGTAGTAGGTAGTATTGGTATGCGATATTGACTGTAAAGGCGATCGCGCCAACTGAAGAATGGTTCGTAAAGGGGATTATCTGCTAATTCTGGGACACCTTTACCTCTGAGGCTGACTGGTAAATCCAGATAGGGACCATCGGGAAACTTCAGCAAAATCGACAATCCTGCCACGGCAAAGTCTGCTAAAGTAGGTTGGTCGCCGACTAAATAAGGACTCTCTGCCAATATTAGCGTAAGTGCTTCTAAGTCTTGCTTTAAGTCGGTGATGGCGCTACGTACCACATCAGGAGTATAACCTACTCCAACACCCAAAACTTTTAGTAAGTCGTTTGGTACTCCTTGAACTAGAGTTTTGAATACATCTGGTGTGGAAGTCGGTAATAAAGACTTGCGGAAATTTTGGTCTTGACTAATCGCCGAAAATAACGCCTTTCTACCTTTGATACCAATCGACTCATCCGCCCATTCTTCCATCATTAAGCATAAACCGCGTTGCTTTGGATCTTTCGGTATCAGTGGGCGATCGGGATACTCTAAGTCTAAATACTTAGCAATTGCTGTAGAATCTGAGATATATCTATTACCATCTTTCAGCACTGGTACTTGTCGCTGACCAGTCAACCGGAAGAGGTCTACCTGTCCAATTCCAGGTGTAATTTCAATTTTGCGGTACGCTAATCCTTTATAATCAAGGAGCAGGCGTGCTTTCTCTGAGTATTGAGATAGTTCAAATTGGTATAATTCCAGCATCTTCCCTACCTTGTAATCGGTGCGTTTATCAACTTTTTTACAATTGTATCTTTAGTACTATAAATTTTCATTATTCATTAATTTATTTTGCACCAAACTAATCGAGACTAACGTTGATTTTTTGCTCTTATGCACGATTTTGGCAAAAATACTATTATTCATTCAATTAAAAACATCAAATCATGAAAATATTTAATTAGTCGCCATCAACGGCTTGCATCATTGTAGATAATTATCGCTTTTTTATTCACCACTTTTCCTTTGCTTTTTTTGTGGTGCTTGTTAGAAAAACAAACGAAAGTGAGACATTTTTTTGTATAGAAGGCTACAAAGATACCAGATATACCATTTTTTGAAGTTCATTTGTGTGGAGATTGCTATCTGGTAAAGTCTTTTATCTTAAATACTAGCTTTTTCTTTGGGTGATGCGATATTAAGCGAGGGGAAAATTCGGTGAGGGCGATCGCCTATCATTAAACCTGGTTATAAACTTTACTTGATTCCGATTATATTTGGTACAGGCGATACCTTATAATCTTCAGTGTAATAATTTCCGGATAAAGGAAATCCTATCACCACTGCATATTTTAAACAAAAAATCTTACTACTTTAGTTAGATTTTATGGGTAGCGAAATGTTATAAGTCTTTATGTAATGCGTGTAAATAAAGCCAAACAAAATTTATGAAGGTTGATTATAACAGAAAATTGCTGACCCAGTTCGCAGGACTAGTGGGAGCAACCGGTGCTAGTTTCCTAATGATTTTTTCGGCTAGAGCCAATGAGGTACTAAATCCTAACCCTGGTATTTTCTCAGAAGATCCTTATAATCGCGGTCAACGTGTTTTGGTAAACGCTGAATATACACCGACTGAGCCAGACTTAGCAAAACAGGGTAAGAAGCCTGCACCAGCGAAAAACACGGTATCTCAAAGTAACCAAAGAGGCGGTGTAAATCCTAGACCTAGTATTTTCAACGAGCGTCCTTATAACCGTGGTGGTGGCACTACACCTAGTCAAACACCTAACGTAACACCTACTACCCCGCCCACTACCCCAGACGCTACACCGATCCCAACACCCACACCTGGAACTACAGAGACACCCATCACACCTGGAAGTACACAGACACCCACCACACCCGGAACTACAGAGACACCCACCACACCGCCAACTCGTACACCCAGAAATACGACACCGCCGCCGGGAGGAAGCTCTAGCACTCAAGGTAAGACCTTGTTAGCGCTAGCGGAAACGGATGGCTCTTTTAAAACTTTAACTAAGGCTTTGAAAGCAGCTGGATTGACAAATATTTTACAAGGTCAAGATAATTACACCATTTTTGCGCCCACGGATGCGGCATTTGCTAAATTACCACAAGATGCGGTGCGCGATTTGTTGAAGCCAGAAAATAAAGAAGTATTGCTGAAGGTTTTGCAATACCATGTGGTAAAAGGTCAATTCTTATCTACTGATTTGAAATCTGGCGAAGTGAAAAGCGTTGAAGGCGGTGCGATTAATGTTAAAGTTGATCCAGCAGCTGGCGTAACCGTTAATGAAGCTAAGGTGACTAAGGCAGATATCAGAGGTAGCAATGGTGTTATCCATGCGATCGATCAGGTTATTTTACCTCCTGATTTGTAATGTCATAAGTTTTCAGATGTGAATAACAAAAACCCGTCCAAACTAACATTTGAACGGGTTTTTTAACGTGCTTAATAGTGCTGCAATGTAGTATCAATTTGCAGCTTAAGTTCTTGATTGTTAGTGTTTTTCATCTTTTCCAAAACTGTAACTACGGCGCGATGGCGAAGCGCCCGCCTTGGGCGATCGCCATATATAATTTGTCCCAGTCGCTTGACTGTATAAAGCTTGTATGCATCGTCAGTATGCTGCAACTCAGTAAGTAAATATGCTTTATAGTGTTCGAGAAAGTGATTTTCAAAGCATAAAGCGCTAATGCACAATTTACGCAGTTGCTTTCTATCATCTGCATCTGACGGTACTAAATAATTCCACTGACAACGACATTGCTGATATACTGCCTCTATAAGCGGTGTCCACTCATCATTAATCCAGCGACGGTATTGTGTAACACAGTCCTGCTTGCTGACAACATACTGTTTTGCTTTGAGTGCGATTAGTGCTGTTGCCGGACATAAAACATTCAATACCAAATCTTTGGTTCCATAGTGAATTATCCCATCAGCGCGTATCGGACGGCGATCGTAGCCGTAAAACTCACCCGCAGGATCGGGATAATCTAACGGAAACCTCAACACCTCCGGATTACCACGTATCCGCGCTAACAATCGGTATTGAAAATGCATATTGTCGCGAATAAAGCTATCAATCGGCTTTAGCGGAACTTGAGCGCGGATATCTTCTCCATACATTAATAAAGAGGCTTTCTGAAATCTGACAGCACCAATGCGAAACAACGCTGACTCACTATCTGGAGTGATGCCGAGTTCGATAGAACACATTTGCTGATAAGATTCGAGATATTGGGCAAATTGTTGTCTTTCTTCAGCCTCAAGTTTGCCTTTAAAGACAACACGCATATCAATATCACTACTGGCTACTGCACTGTAATTAGCATAACTTCCTTCTAGATAATAACCGCGAATTCTATTTGGAAAACTCTGCTCAAGCAAGTTGATGATTTCACACAGTAATAAGTCAATCTTGGGGACTTTGGTTGAGTTGACAAGAGTAATATTATTCATCAGCTTTTGCGAAAATTGCTACTTGCGTGTATAACGATGCTTCACGCCAACGGGGAAATATTCCGGATCGCCAAGTGGTGTTAATATGACTTTTGGCATTTGATATTCTGGGGGGACGTAGTTAGCAAACTCGCTATTGAGGCGCTTTAATTGTGAGAGAATTGAATTGGCGATCGCTTGAGTTTTCTCTTCACTATCTTCCACCTGAGGCGCCAACTCCACAACCACAGATAAAAAGCGGTTCTTGTCTGCATCTTCCTTCACCTGCAATACAAACTTACCCGTCACCCATTCTTTAATTACAGATTGCTCTAATCCTACCGTGACATTTTCTGGATAAATATTCGCCCCAAAGTAAGAAACTGTAAAATTAGAACGTCCAAAAACATAAACAAAAGGTAATTGATTAATTCCCCTTCCACCCTGATTTTCTAACTTTTCCACCGGGTTAAATCCCCACTCAGCCAAAAATTCCAACATGGCATCATAACTAATTATCCCACCAGTATCTAAAATGTTATAACGCACCAAGGGAATACCATTATCTCCCGTAAAGAACAACGTACCATTTTCAACTTCAAAAAAGCGGCTTATCGGGTCATACTGTAGCAAAGTAGGTAAACGAGATTCCCCAAATAAAGCTTTCGCAGCATCAGGATTTTCTGCCAAAAAACGGCGAATACAAATACTTAAAGGTGTTTCATTAGCCAAAACACCCGCATCCGCAGTTCCATAAAGTGATGCTGAATCATAGCAGGGATTTTGCGAACCTATTCTTTCACCAACCAAACTGCGCCATTCTTCACTAAATACTTCTCCTGCCATAACTAGCTTAACTTGATATTGCTGCCATTCCACACCACGAGCAATACCAGTGTCAATTACATCTTTCAGAAATGGCGGATATCCTAACAATACAACTTGCTCGAAAGCTGAACCAAGTTCCTGCACAACTCGCAAGATTTCTTCTTTGTTGTTACCAGGTGTAATTACTGTGATAGGATAACCTTTGCTGGCAAGATACCGACAGCAATTAGTTGTGAACATTCCGCCTACCCAGGTTCCTAAAGTGAAACAAATCACAGCTAAAGTGCTTTTAGAATCTGCCTGAAAGCTGTCATTAAATATCTGCTCAAAGCGGATCGCAATTTGCAGTTCATCTGTGAAAAAACGAGTCCAAAATGTCGGTTTACCTGTGGAACCTGAAGAAGCAGCTATCATGTCACATGCTTGTAATCCATAGTGACACAAATCAGTTAAAGGATGACGCGATATATAATTTTCTTTGGTAATGAGAGGTAGTTTCTGGAAATCCTCAAAAGTTTGGATAGAAGCGGGATTTATATTATGTTGTGCTAAAAAAGTCTTGTAAGCCGGTACGTTAGCAGCGATTTCGTGAAATAATGCCAAAGCTGCTGATTCGCTTTTACTATTTATATGGCGTTGTAGTAGCGTTTCTAAAGGTGTAGTTATAAACTCTTGAAAAGCCCTAATTGCCCGCTGCTGTTGTGATTCGGTGTTCATGGTACTTGATTTTGATGACTATCCGTTAGGGGGGATGGGGAGAGGGGGAGAGGGGGAGAGGGGGG
>NZ_JBPAOH010000160.1:0-18005 GCF_050875635.1 Tolypothrix sp. VBCCA 56010 | reverse complement strand
TACCCTTAAATAGGTTTAAGTGAAACCGACTTATGCACTTGATCTAATAAAAAGTGCTAAAGGTGTGATGAGAGGGATACAACCGGGGTATTAGTACCATTGGAACAGAAAACCGAATTAAGCTTAAAAGTCCTACTGTGTAAGGATTTTATTGAAGGTTGTTTAGGTGTTCAGCCGGGATATACGCAAAATAGGACACGTTGTAAATTTTTGTTGCAGAGCCTGTTCTAAAGCATTGTTATTTCCAGGCAGATGGGGACACATCCACCCTGATTCTGCCGACAAAATCTTAAGGGCTGCTTTCGACGATCTAGATATTGAAAACGCTAGTACACATAGTTTCCGAAGAAGCTGCTTAACCAAAATGCACCTGGCAGGTGTACCAACGAAAGTAATTAAAAAAATATCTGGACATAAAACATTGGCGGCACTTGATAATTACCTAGAGGTTGCGGATAAAGACTTGCAAGACGCTGTAAGTAAATTGAAATTTCATTAATCAATTTAGTCTAAACTCCAGTTGCAAAGTTCCACTAGTTAACTTTATTTGTGGCGACTTACCCCTGTTTTGTCAATCTGGGAGAAACCAATCGCTGAAAGCCTTTCTGAGCTTGAGTTTTCAGTTTTTAGTTAGCGATTTTAGTTACTGTTAAAAAACAAAGGCTCAAAGCTTGATTGAATCAAAATTTCAGACTTTTGTTTCGATTATTGTTTTCCGAAAGTGACAAAACAGGGTTACTTGTTATCCTGACTTCTATCCTGAGAAATTGGGCTTTTTGAAGATTCAAATAACCAATTTTCCTTCCGATTTTTACCACCTTGAAAGATATGACCGCCTTGTGGTATTAAATTTTTTTATCTAAAAGGTATTGGTTAAGGTCAAAAAGTATCTCGTTTCAATCAGTAAAGATTTTATTTTTTTATCCCATCTTCAGTGTAATATGTAACTCCCCAATATTGCTTTGGAATATCAAAACCAATTTCATATACGTTAGGGCTGTAAGGTATGGGTACAACATTGTTTACCCTAGGATCTGGATCCATAATATAGATTTTTTTCCCATCATCATCATACCCAACGATAAGAATGTAATGTCCATCTTTAACATTTTCAGGATATTTTACTTCTTTTACTGAAACACAGACAGCAATTGGTTCGTTACCGTCTATACTTTCCTTAATTTCTTGAAATGTTGGAATATTACCTGTGTCATCTTGTCCACCATAACACTTAATATCTTCGTGTACTAGGGCTTGTTCAATATTCTCATATTTATCAATGTTCATTCCAACAGCATTCCCAAAATCTATATCTGAATCGAATGTCTTTCGTTTTTTATTTGTCAGTGCAAAGAAATTGTTTATAACACGACCACAGGCTGCCCAGCAAGAAGTTTTTTTTAACTGATCTGTTTGACGAATGTCTAAAAGTTTTTTAGCCATGATAAAGTCCTTTGACCTACATTGATTGAATTAATTTTTGGGTTAATGAAATTGGTAATAGCAAATTGTATGCTTAGTATAAGCAATCCAATTTTCCTATGACCTAAAACTGACACATTGATCTAGTTTATGAGATATAAATCACCTCAACTTAATAGGGTTTTGAAGCTAGAGAATATAAATTCTCATAGCTGTACCCTTAAATAGGTTTAAGTGAAACCGACTTATGCACTTGATCTAATAAAAAGTGCTAAAGGTGTGATGAGAGGGATACAACCGGGGTATTAGTACCATTGGAATAGAAAGCCGGATTAAGCTTAAAAGTCCTACTGTGTAAGGGTTTTATTGAAGGTTGTTTAGGGGTTCAGCCGAAATATACGCAAATAGGACACGTTGTAAATTTTTGTTGCAGAGCGTCTTCTAAAGCATTGTTATTTCCAGGCAGATGGGGATGCAGATTTTTCTGTATTTAATTTCTCAACGAATCTATCCAGCACTTTTACAGCGGTTTTGTATTGCGGGGAAAATGTCCCCACTTTACCCCGCCCTGTAGTTAAAGATTCCAAAATTTTTTCGCGCAAAGCAAATAAATCAGGTTTTGGAACAGAATTTAATTCCTCTGCTTGTTCCATAATTTTTTTAAGCCGCAAAACCTCAGCTTCTAATTCCTGGTTACGCTCGCGCAACTCTTGATAATCTGGTCTAGTTTCTTGTCTATCTGGTTTGATTTCTTCGGGCGGTGGCTGTCTATCATCTGGTCTAACTTGTTCTAGCAGCCGCCTTTCAACTCCCCCAAGCGTTCGTCTAACTTAATGTCTATAACATTGTCTATTTGTGCCAAAATGCTTTCTAGAGAAGGTGTAGGGGTAGATGTTGGTTTTCCCAACGCGGATTTAATTGCGTCTAGCAGGAATTCGCTAACGGTAGTGTTGCGATCGCTTGCAGCCTTTTTAATTTCGTCTAGCAGCGAAGGTTCTTTGTCGAGGCGAATATTTATTTGGGGGCGATTGTTGAGGGGCTTGTCGGGCATAAAATATTGTCTAGTGATTTGTCTATTAACCAACAGTACAATTTTTTGAGAGTCGCAGCGATCAGCGCTTCGAGAAGTGCGCTTCGCTATCGCACAATTTTTCCCGCGAGTGGGAATTTTGGTGTGGTGGCGATAAATTCTTTTTTAGAAAAAAATTGCGAGAATGTTAATCAGCATTAACAAAAAAGCTGCTGCTTTCTTCCTCACCAACATGGACGTAATTATCCAGCAAGGTACTAGCACTTGCGTGCCCTAATGTGTTGGTAGTTACTTTAATAGGTGCTTGGTTTTTCAACGCATGGGTTGCGTGCGAGTGTCTGAGCCAGTGTGGGCTAGGGATTCGGTCAAGCTTGGCTAGTTTTGCATATTTGACAACTATTCTACGGATGGTGCGATCGCAAATAGCCTTACCACCTTCCCGCGATTTAAACACTGGCTCTTTAGGAATTTTACTTAAACGAGATGATTGTAAATGTATCAAATGATTAGCGGGGATGATGACTTTACGTTGTTTGTCGCCCTTGCCCACAACTTTGATGCATCCGTTGCCTGTCTGTGTTACGGTAATTTGCTCCCAAGTGAGAGTTGAGATTTCACCGACACGAAATGCGCCAATATAAAGTAACTTAATAAGTAACCAATCTCTTGTGGCTTGCTGTTTGACAAGCTCTGTCTCAGCAACCTTTACAGCTTTTTTTGCTTCATTAAGCATCGCCCCAACGTCACCAACAGAAAGTACCCGTTCCTCAGCGGTCTTACGAGCTTTGGGCATCTTAGTCTTACTAGCCGCGTTAAACTGAGCAAAGCCCGTGTCTTGGGCATATTTGAGGAATGATTTAAGTGAGGCGATGCGACGGCGGACAGTGGCACGGGTGATTAGCTTATCAGCTTCAAGTTCCAAAAGCCAAGACAGGTAGCGATCGCAATCCTCAACCATCACCTCAGTTAATTCAAGTTCATCTAAATGTGGTTTACCGCCTAGCATCCATTGTGCAAAGTGGGTAATGTCATTAACGTAAGCTCTCTCTGTTTCGTTGGATTTTTTCTTTAACCAGTTGCTAAGAAGCTCTGAGGTAGTATTAGCCCTGGTCATTTTCGGGCGCTGCATCTCTGTAACTATTTTCGCCGTAACGATAGCTTGTGCTAATATTTCCGCTTGCTTTTCTGGAGGCAATGAGGCGATCGCCTGTTCCAGTTGATCCAATCTGGTTAGTGTCATAATTGTCTGAAAGTAGAAATTGATTATGTTTGGGGTGAGACGGCAATCTTGCCCCTTTAAATATCTTAAATGAGTGTCTGGGAAGTTTAATTACTAGACACTGGATCAGATAGAAAAGTAAATATATTTTGCATGATTTTACAAGGATCTCAATTCAATACCGCGTGCGAGTCTTGGCGAAGCTGGGTGTAAAGTAAACTCAAAAAAGTTTACCAACAAAGCGCTCCAAGTCCTTCCGTTTTACCCGCCAAGCCTTGCCAAGTAGCTGCCCTTTTAGTTGGTTTCCCTTAATTGCCTGTAGTAGGTATTGCCTGCTCAACCCAGAGAGTTGCCTTGCTTCTGCCAAGGTTAGTAGGGGCTTTGACTCTACTGGAATTTTTACAGTGAGTTCTTTGATGGCTTCCAGCAGTGCATCAATTCCCTCAGAGATGTTTATTAGGCTTTCGCCAACCTCCGCCATAATTTGGCTGCTTGTGACCATCTGTGAGCTACTTGATGACGAGCCTTGGCGTACCTGCTCTATAGCGCCTTGATGGGTTACAGAGTGCAGTTCTTCTTTAAAACGTTCGAGTTCAGCATTTTTAAAAACCACAACTTCGCCAGTTTTACCCCGCTGGCGGGAATAGGCGATACGCCCCTGGCTCATGTACCGTTCGAGCGAACGCACACCAATATTCAGAAATTCTGCCGCTTCTTGCTTGTTCATATTATTTCCTGAAGTACTATCGCCAAGATTTTAGCAAGCTGGCGAAAGATGGCAAGGCTTAATTAATTCCCGCTCGCGGGAAAAATTGCAAGTGCGATCTGCATTATTAACCGCACTCAAAAATTTCAATTATTCCCCGCCGTTCGCGGAGCGTCTCCTCTGGGAGATGGAAATTTCACCCCCAAACAGGAGAATCGCTGATTAAGGATTCAGATGTAAAATCATCGTCGTTATTAATTGCCATCCTGGAAATCCCTGGCGCTGAGAAAGTCCAGAAGTTTTGAGTTTGATTTTTTATGCCTATCATTTTACATTCACGAATTACTTCAATTTCTTGGCTGCCTAAATTTTTCTTCCTGACTGTAAAAGTAATTTTGGATAGAGTCGGTGCAATTAATTTTTCAGGAAGCCAAATTAAATCTTTGAAGTTGTTGGTTTCGAGCAAGTGAGTACTCAGCAGGCGAGATAAATACTTAATGTGCCGCTGGGATGCTTTTTCAACGACGGTTATTATTTTTTCCTGGTTTATTTCCGGCAGTTCCGTAAACTCTACCCAAATTTTGCATTGGAGAATAAGCGCCATTAACTTTTTCAGTTCAGCTTCCGGCTCCGAATTGGATACTTCAGCCCACAGGTCGTTTGTTAATGTCTGGTCAAGTGGCGCGGGAGACGTAACCGACGTAACCGACTGTAACTGGTCTTCGGTTACAGTGTCAAAGGCTTGATTTTCCTGGGGTTTTTCATTTTCTAAAGGGTTGTAACTGGTGTAACCAGGCGTAACCGGTGGGGACTGCTCTCCAGTTACAGCTTGAAAGCCTTGATTTTCCTGAGTTTTTTCATTCTCAGAAGGGGTGTAACCGGTGTAACCGGAGTTTGGGTTACAGCCAGAATTTATTTGAGTGCCTGTGTTTGGTTTATTTTCAACTTTTTTTTCATCTTCTTTTTTTATTTTTAAGTCATTTTTTTCGGTTACACGGTTACAGTACCCATCTGAGGGGGCGCAAGTGCTTGATTCATCAGGGGTTGAGGGTGTAACCGGATTTCGGTTACACTCGGTTACAGCAGTTACGTCAGAAATTGAGTTTCCCTTGGATTCATAAGGGTTCTGAGGTGTAACCGGATTTTGCGGTGGTGTAACCGGAGGTTGGTTACGCTCGGTTACAGGTTCATCAACTTTATCTGTCTCCCCAAACAAGTGGGCTGGAATCAACCAAGCTTTTCTAGGAACCGTATCGGGTGGAATGGGGGGAATAGGGCAACCCTCTGAATCTAGTCTTGCGTTAATTAATGCTCGGTTGTACGTGAGTACCTGATCGCGGTCATATGAAAAACGAACAGTGGTATCGGTTATACCACCTGCCTTAATAACTAATGATTTAAGTGACCGCTCATTATACGTTGCAGGTTTAAAACGTTGATCTACTAATTTCCAAACATCGTGAGCGTATATCGCATAAAATTGCTGCCCGTTCCGCTCTACTTTGCGGTTAAAGTTCCAGTCCCCGACTAATGACTCTGCTTCCAACGCCAGGATTTTATCTATATAATCTTGAAGGGAATTACCGGAAGCATCGCTGTCATTTTCGGATTTACAGCAATTGTCTACCACCCATTGCTTAATATTCTCGTTGCCGCCTGTTAACTCGACAATTTTTTGAGCGTACCAGGTGACAATAGCAAGGCTTTGAGCTATTCGTGCATGAGCATGTGGAAGGTAATGTAATAACTCTGTTTCCAAAGTTGCAATTTCATTTTTAGAATAGCCTAGTGCAATAATCTCCGAGAAAGCGCCGCTGGCTGTCTTTTGAGCCTCTTGTAATTCTTGAAATGCAACTTTATTTCCTCCGCTTGCTCGTTCAAATCCTGTTCTTATAAATCGGGTGTATGTTGCCGCTTGTTCGCCACCCACTATATGGTTACTTACTATCCCCATTGCAGAGTGAGGAGTCTGCTCATTTCCGCGAACTCGACGCGACTTGCAATTATACCAATTCTTTGCTAATTCCTCATTTTCTGGAGTTCGGGCTGGATCATCCCAAATGAAAGGTAGCGATCCAGTACGTGCCCCGTGTTCATAAATTGCGCTGACGCTAACCCGTGCCAGCATTCCGTCTCGTGCCCAATTTACACCAACTAATGACAGTGCTGCTTCAGCCGCTAACGTTTTGCAACTGCCTGGTTCCCCGAAGCTGTTTGATAAAGGAAACGACTTGTTTTGGCTAAATATTTCTTGAAAATTTAACCCAGCAACAACCCAACCCATCATTAACAGAACTTGGTTTATGTTGCGATCTCCAAAGAATTTACGGGAGGCATCAACTAATGTTTTTAATGCTTGGGGATTTTGTTCTGCCAGTTCTGGACACGGGATAAAATCTTCCTTGCCTAACGACGGGTTGAAAACCCACCCCGATTTGTTTTCGTTTGTAGGCGTACCATCTTTTTTGAATTGGCGATCTCGAAATACCCACGTACCATCAGCCTGCTGACCGTAGCGGTCGATCCGCTTAAATACTTTACCCTTGCGAGTGGTACGATATTCGTGCAATCGCGTGTGAATTAGAGCATTTAACTGTGGCTTAGTTAAGTTACAAACGATGCCTGTTCCCAATGCTCGTTTTAAAGCATCGGTAAAAGTATCAGCTTTGGTGTAGTCGGTTGAGTTGAGAATTACTCGAATTTGGTTTTTTTCAAAAGAACGTTTAACTTGCAAGACTAAACCACCACCGTCAGCATCTTCAATTTCACGCTCTATCTGAAAATCAAAATTACAGGCAGGCTCAAAAAAATATTTATCCTCTCCATCATCACCCGCCTTTTCCTTCTTCCAAAAACCAACTTCTCCTTCATGTGAGGTTGGTGTTTTCCACCTTTCCCGCTGCGATCGCCATTCCGCCTCTGTGCCTTCAGTTTCGCTATTTTCCTGACTATCCCCATCACTGCTACTTTCGTTGCTATTGCTATTATTGGCTTTAAAGTCGCCAAATAATTCTTCTTTATCTATCTCCAACCTTTGACATATTTCTTTCCAGAAAAAAGCTTGAAGCGAGACTTTATGTTGGGGCTGTGTGAATTTTTCATT
Source organism: Tolypothrix sp. VBCCA 56010 (assembly GCF_050875635.1). Lineage (NCBI taxonomy): Bacteria > Bacillati > Cyanobacteriota > Cyanophyceae > Nostocales > Tolypothrichaceae > Tolypothrix > Tolypothrix sp. VBCCA 56010. The sequence goes on along the minus strand of NZ_JBPAOH010000160.1, from coordinate 10,525 downwards.
AAATGCAAATGCCTCGTTTATGGCAGCCAATTTACCATAGTCATTGGTGATGTCGTGCTTGGCGAGGATACAATTCGCCAAGTAAGTAAAAGCATGGCTGGCATCATTGATATGCTTTTCCCACCCGGACATCCCAAATTTAATTACGAATTCATCTGGGTCTAGTCTGTCTGGGAGTTTGGGTGCTACAAAAACATCAATGCCAGTAGCCATTATTCGGTTAATGTTGCTTACTGTGCCGTTATCGCCTCCCGTGTCTGGATCTCCGCAAAGGGTTACTGATTTAATTCCACGCTTAACTAAAGTTTTTATCTGTGCTTCAGAACAACTAGCTGCTACACAAGCACACACCCTGGTGTCGCCTTTGACTTGCAATAATGCAGCGTCAATAACGCCCTCAACCAAAATAATTTCTTTATGCCCCGCCTGTAATGCTCGGTCGAAATAAAGGGGAGATTGTTTTGTCCCTTCACCTTTTAGAGCAATTGTTTTATCTTTGCCTTCTGGTATCACTTTAGACGGGTAGCGCCCGTATATTGTAAGTGGTCTGCTTTGTGAATCATTCCACGGGAATAAAATATATCCCTCAAGCTTGCTCCACAACACCCCGGCATTTTTAATGTCATCCAGCTTACACCCTTTTGAGAGCAATACTTTCTCAAGTTCTTTGCGGCTGAGGTGCAAACCTAAATTTAAATCTTTAATTTGCTCCTCTGTAAAGCCGCGCTCCTTAATTAAGTAATTCCTAGCATCAATTCCCCGCGATGACCAAAGTACCTCTTTCCCATACTCTGTAACAACTTGTAATATTTCCCGCCGAGATTCCCACCGACGCGCCCTCTCGATTTCCTCTGGCGACTTCTCAACACTGGGGAAAGGAATTCCGGCTAATTCTGCCAGTTGTTTCGCCGCCTCTATAAAGTCCTTGCCGCGTGCTTTTTCCCAACGACCGGCTTTAATGCTGTGTAAATAATCAAGGGCTGACCCACCACTTTGGCAACCGGCACAATAAAATAAAAGGCTATTTTCATTGACCACAAACGAGCTGCCGCTTTTACTTTCATGGAAGGGACACCCACCTCTATATTTTTCGCCCGATTGCTTAAACTGGTGGCTGATGTGGGTGTAAACCTGATCCACCGTTAACTGTGAGTAAGCCTCATCCAGAAAAGCTTGGTAGTTGAATGCTGGTTTTGGGCTGTTAAGGGTTTGAGGTGATGGATTTACGGCGAAGCTGAAAACCATATATTTTCTCCGGGCGTTGGTTTACGTGCCCTCCGGAGTTATTGGAAAGAATGTCAGCTAGCTTTACCTTTTAGAAAAAATTCACGGTTAGCGAAGAATTTGTTCTGTATACTAAATGTATTCCGACATGTCGGAAGTCCAGTACGTCCCCCAAACCTCTCTAAATAATTGATTGTGCTTCTGAGAAGATGTACAATTGGTTAATGAGGTCAAACCTCATTGGCAATTACTTGAGAAAAATAAGGGACTCGGTTAAGCTAGCCAACTTCATAAATATCATTTGGAGCGCACTGCTCAGGTAACACGCCAAATGAATATTAACTCCGGCTAGGGCTGATTAAGAATAGCATTACGCTTGCGGTAAATCTGCAAGCGTTTTGTTGTTTTTTGTTAAATAATTAGAGATTGCTTCTCTGATAATAGTGGCGCGAGGTTTTCTCAGATTGTAGGATAAGTCTGTTATTATCTGAAATTCGTTATCTGTCATTCGTACAGAAACCATGTGTTTTCTCAACTCTTGATTTTCAACCATGATGTTAATATGTTGGCTTAGTACTACGGTACTGCATATTTAACTATTCAAACTAAGTAAAGGTAACTAATTTTGCAGAAAACATCTGTTTTTTGGCACTGAATTTTCTTTAGTCTACTTGAATACCTTCAAATAGGCATACTTAATTTTTAAAAATGTTCATTCTTTTATTCTCCTTCTAACTGGTATTTATTAAGTTTTGTAATAAGAAATTTCCCGCAAGCGGGAAAAATACACTATCAAGTTGCAGCAACTTTATCTGCTTTTGGCTTCTTTTCAAAAACCTGAATATTCGGTTCCGGTAGCACAAAACCATTTTCAGTTGCTTCACCCATCTTGCCTGCGATCGCACCTACCCATTGCGGAAAGTTGGCTTGCGCGTCGGTGAGTTTTTTCCAGACTTTGGGTTTGACGGTGATGTTGATAATTCGCCCATCGCAATCAATATCAAAGCGTTGCCAACCATTTTCGACTGCGGTGGCGTTGGGCAACTCGCTGATTTTAATAGTGATTTCTAGCTTGCCTTGTATCATGTTGACACTCCTGATTCAATTACTGGGTGGGGTATTCCCGTTGCCACCTTGCTGTAGTAAATATTCCCAAATCCGCCGTATCTCGGATCGGAATTCTTGACGGTCAACGGCTGCTTGTTGCCTGTCTTCTGCGGCTTGCGCTCGGTCTTGTTCTGCTTGTATGGCTAAGATATCTACTCGGTTGGTTACGGCATTAACGTTCTCAGTTAATTGATTGATGTTCGCTACTAGCACATCAATAGTGTCGCTTTGTGCAACTACTGTTTCACCAATGCTGGCAAAGATGTTTTCTAGGCGGCTTAAGCGGTCTTCAATGGTTGGTGGTTGTCCTGCGTTGGTCATGATGCCTCCTCTTGCTGTTTTTCATTAATCCAACGCTCGATCAGTTCTCTGCACTTCTCGCTCATATTTGTTTGTTCTTTGGCGCAATAAACTTTAAATTGGGTACGCAATCCTTCGGGACAAAATACCCGAAAGCTAACAGTAGAATCATCTTTGGTCTTATTATCTGACATAAACAGGTCATATATATCGGAAGGGTCGATAAAGATATTGTCCTTTAGATTTAGACAATCTGAACATATCCCGTCCGACCTTGTTGACATATCCGACCTATACAAGCTATATTAACTTACATAGCCAGGAAACGGCAAGCAACAACGGCAGGCACTGCCAGAAACTGACGTTCTACGGCTATCAACACAAGCTTTAACAAGTCATGCATATATAACCTGCATCATATTTGCAGTGCCTCAATGCTGCTTGGGCAAAGCAATTCAGCAATCATCAAACTTCTGAACCATGAAAAATCAATATCTAACGAATGCCAGTAATTGGCTAGAGCAGGTTGACTACTCTGCCAATTCCTGCCCAAGCACTCTTACCTGCGGGAAAGACCCAGGTGCAGGGTATGGGAAGGCAATTTACGGTGATTTAGCAGTAGTGATGCCTTCGGCATACTCATTAGTGTTGAACCGAAACGTTCGTCATCACGAAACCATTTCTAAAGATGGGGCGTGGATTCGGTATGTAGAAGGTTCTAGAAAAGACCTAAAAGATAGACAGTATTTTTGGGGCAGTGCTGCGATCGCACAGCAATTTCATGTATTGCTACATGAGGATAAAGCCAAAAAAGCGGAGTTATCCCTTGAGGGCATCCTTGCTGATTTAGCGATAATTGATGTTCCCGACGGATGCCGACTGGTGATGAGCCTCAGCACTCACAATGCCGACAAGTGGGAAGTAGAAATTGAGCGTAGGGTGAAAGGTAAGCACACCTTTGAACACAAGCACCCTCTAACGCGAGAACTGGTCACTAAGACAGTAGAAATTGACGTAGCGGCAGTTTACCCAGAAGGTTTTGGCAGTATTGCTTATTGCCTTTTTGGAGATAATTCCTTGACTCTGGACTCTTCTGACCTAGCTATCAGCCTTGATATCGGGTCTTCTACCTGCATCATTACTTGCTTTGATGGGGGCGGCGGAGTGATAGACCGACACTTAATTGAGGGTGGAACAGGCGAACTATACGCCATGATTGCCGAACAAATGGACAACCGCAGCGATCATGTAAGCCTGCTGACGACAGATAGAAAACACGACCCCTTTTTGATAAATAAAGGGGTGGTTGATGGAGGCTTCAGGTATGGTCAAAACTCAATTATTGGGCAAGACTTTCAACAAGAATATGACCGTTGCTTAGAGATGTGGTGGATGCCACGGCTGGGTAAATTAGCGAGTTTTCTAGCGAGTGGTAACTATCTAGATCGAACGAGTGGGCTTGTTGCTTGGGGTGGTGGTGCAATGTTGCCTTCTTTGAGCGATCGCCTAGTTGATTTAGGTTTTACCGTTTTAAATCAGCCTCAATTTATCAATGCCCAAGGGTTGAAATTATTAACGGAGGTATTCAATGCCTGATCAGTACGAAAGCCGACGAATTACTATCAATTGTTTCGCAGTTCAAGAGATTTGCAGATTAGAGGGGATAGCTCATGATGCGCCCTCGAATGTGATTAGTGCAGCGATTGAAAAGTTCATTTTTAAGGTAGCTAGTGGAAACGCTGCTCCGCCGCAGCCACCAGCTTCTTCACCTCCTACGGTGAACAAAACAGGGTTGGCAGCGATGGTCAGTCAGGCGAGGACAGCGACGTGAGAAACAGAAATCCGTTCTACAAACTAAATGCAAAAAAAGAAACAGTATTCCCTTCTTCTCTTTGGGATACTTACTTTTCTGAGGAAGAAGGCGATTTCGTGCCAGAAGTTGATTATTGCGAAGTTCCTCAGTGGGCGTGGCATTGCTCTAATCAGTTTGAACTAAACAGTCTATTGTCTGAGCATTGCCCAGAACGAATAGCGAGCTACCTTGAGGATATTTTAGGTGTTTTTACTTTTGACGAAAGCGTAATTCATTCTGGTACGGAAGATATTAAACCATCTAAAGTACCTGCTGATGTTGCCAGGACAAAAAGAACTAGATCGAAAAGAAAAGCAGATCCCAAACCTTTTGTGCCGAGACTAGTAGAGATTGCTCCTAAGACATTTGCAGAACAAAAAATGAGCGACTACTTAGCATTAAAGCTTGGTGGAGTTCGAGAGTCAATTAATCCGTCGGGGCGAGTAGATGTCTTAACCAAGGATTACGTTATTGAGGTAAAAGTGGCTTCTCACTGGAAGCATGGCGTAGGGCAAGCGTTGATTTACAGCTTCTACTATCCCGATAGATTGCCTGCCTTGTTTTTATTTGGTTCCGACGCTCCTTTGTACCGTGATTTAGCAAAACAACATTGCGAGCGCTTTGGTATTGTCTATGCCGAAGCTATTTCTATAGAGTCAATTCAATCAATGGTAGATGACGATTTATTCGTCGCTTAGTCATCGTAATTTACGACATAGGTTTTTAAATGGAAATTAATCAAGCACTAGAACAAGACAATGCGACTGGCTCTGAAATATTAATCGCTTTAGATGCGATCGCCTCTCTAGTGGCACAGTTTAAGGCTAAATATCCGACCACTTTTCACTGCTTATGCGAGGCAGGACTCAGTACTGGAGAAATGACCTTGGGCGATGCTGAAAGCGCCTTTGAGTGGGTAGCTAATTTTTTAGTTGAATCTTGATTAAGAGCGATCGCACAACTCAGACAGAAAAGCGATCGCCCCACCAAGATGCATCTACCGCCGCAAAAACAGTAAACAGCATAGGAATTTTAACTCATGACTAAGCCAATTGGATATTTTTGCAATCAGAATGTGCCTCTTATCTCAGAAGCCGAGCATTACTGGGGTAGCTACTTTCAGGGACTTACGCAGTCAGAAAAACTCTGGATGCTTGCCACAGTAACAGGGGTGATTACAGCAGACAAAACCGAAAATTATAATCCCTACGATGTGAGCGAGATTATTACGCCAATGTGCGAAAACTTGCACAACCTCGATTATCAGCAACAGCTTGCACTAGCTCGTTTCTTACTGAACGTTTTGTAAACCTTACTGGGGTGGCACGGCTGCCCCTTCGAGCCATGAAATACACACCCTTCATTGCTGTTGGTGCATCTGTAAATCTCGCTTGTATTGGGTATGTAACGTGCAACCAAGTGTGGTCAAATGTCACTTCGCAGACCCAGCTTCAAGCTCGTAACAAAGGTTTGTCTCTAATATCCCAACATGTGAAAAGTGAAACTTGTTGGTTTAATTCATCCAAAAAACCTTTTAAGCTGGGCGATTTAATCCAAACAGTCGGCACAGATGATGGGTTGCTTCCTACAAGTTGTGTTATCGCACCACGAACCAAGCAATATTTGCAAGTCGCTTATCTTGACGGTCAACTCAAAGTTATCCAAGTTTACTCGCCCAAAGAAGTACAAAACCAACTATCTATCAAAGGAGAACATTAATGCAGTCATCACGCCAAGCTTCGGCTAAACCTAAGAAAAGTTTCACGACTTTTATCAACAATGTTGTAAGAAAAGTTTTTTATGTGTTCCGCATGATAATTCACCTCGCTTGGTCGATTATCGAGAATGGAATGCAGTTGATTATGTTCTTCTTCAACTACATTATCAAGCTATTAGCAAACCCTACAACGCCTTGTGTGGTAGCCATCATAGCTTTTGCTGCTGTGTCTACTATCGCCGCGATGCAATGGTTTCAAATCGGTGTATGGCTCGGTATCTGGTTTCACTTTAAAACTGTTTATGGTATAGCCTCTGGGGTGGCTGGGGTGCTACTGGGGACTGGAATCAACGTATATCAGTTAGCGCCAACTCTGTGGAAAATTCGTAAAGATGTTGCCAGAGCCTATGCAGAACTAGGCGTTGATACCGACTTTGAGACTGATGAGGAAACCGTAAAATCCAAACAACAAAACTGGCTTAGTTTTGACCACAGTTTACTAAAGAAAACTAGATTAATTTCCTACGGAATTGAGACTGGCTTGGTACTTGGCTTCGTGTTCCTGAACGGCTTGAATTTCTTTGCAATTATCCAAGCTGCGGTATCGTTGTTACTTCCTGAAAAAATGCTGGAGTTGGTCGCCTCCACGGTTTCAGTTTTGGGTACAGTGAGCGAACACATTTACCAAGAAGCTGAAGGCGAGAACGTTAAATTCTGATTTAAAAGGGTGGTGTCAATAGCGCGGCACTGCCCTATTAATTAACGGGATTAAATAATTTATTTTATGTCAAACTTATCACGAAATCTCAAAGCCGGTTCTCCCACTGATTTAGTTTTAAAATCCTTGCAAGTTAATACTGCCAGCACCTTGATTGCCGCCTTAATTAGTGAGGATGAACCCAAAACAATAGATGCCAAGATTGAGATACTCAGCCAACTAATGCAGTGTGCGGAAGAATTGGAATGCAATCTTGAAAATAAAACTACTTTTCTACATTGGACTGCGATCGCCAGTGGCTTTGCAACGGCAGCGGTAATTTGTGGTACAGCAGCACTCAATCCCATAGCTGGTTTTTTAGTAGCAGCAACATCCGCAAGCGCCGGAGTAGTAACTGTTAGCGGGTCACTATTTCACAATAAAGAAGCTGCCAAGATAATTGAAAAACTCAAGCGCCTTCAACTTGCTATTAAATCGGATGCTTTAATTAATTGGGCTTGCCTTTGGGGTTTGGCAGGGTTTGATTTGTTCTGTACCAGCTTGCAAGAAGCCGGCACAGGCACGTTGTCTGAATTTGAACTTATTAAGAAGGGTAAAGTTAGTCCCCTAACGGCAGCCGTAAAACTTGTAGCTCAATCACGCGGGGTTGAAGTGGCGGTTGTAGTGAAGCAACTGGGAGAAATTAAAAGTAGGGCGCTTAAGCAGTTAGAAGAAAATATTGTGCAAAAAACGAAAGCTGTTTTGCAACCTACATATGCTAAACCTCAGCCTCGAATTGACACCCCAGGAGAACACGCTCATGTGCCCACGACTCCTGAAGCAGTTGACAAATTTCAATGGATTGATCAGGTATTAAAGATGCCTTTTCGTGTGCTGACTGGTGATGCTGGATCGGGGAAATCAACATTAGAACGTTTTATGATTTCCAAGCTTAAAGAAGCTGGCTATCATATCGTCTGCTTAAACACCGAAACTAACCCCGATGTTTGGAAAGGCGTTGAGGTTCTAACTACTAGTGACGAGATTAATGATTTTCTTTCTGATTTTGTTGCAGGCATTGAAAACCGTCAGCGAGAATGCCGAAAGCTAGGTATAGATGAAGATGAATTCCTAGCCAAAGTTGCAGCGAAAAAAGCTGGAAGAGATGGGCGTGTTGCTATCTTTTTTATGGAAGCAAACACCTTTGAACTTTGCGGAGTTGATGCCGATTTATGGGCTTCAGTTTTACAAATGTGTTTAACGAATATCAGGAAGTGGGGCTATACCGCTTGTCTAACTGCCCAGTCAGATAACCAGACAAGTATTAGCTCAAAGATGAAAGGATTCTCTTCCCGCTACGATGAGCAGCCGCGTGTGGAATGTATTGTGAAAACTGATGACGTGACAGGCGAAGCTGTTAGTAGCGGACGGGCTTGGTTGAAGGTTAAAGGGAAAGCCGACAAGAATCCAAAGTCGATTAACTTAGCTAACTTTCCTAAAACTAAAGACTTCAGAACACAAGCCGAAAAAGATGCACCTGTCGATACGACGATGCCAATACCTAAACACGCTCCTAAATCAGAAAGGAAATTGAGCGACATTATTAACAGCTTAGAGAAATCACTAGAGATTAGTGATAAAGACTCCGAAGGTGGAATAATGAAGCCTCAAGAAAGTACGACAGATACAGAGATTGATTTAACCGATACTGCTTATTTAATCGATGAGTGGCTTGAAGTTAATCGCCCGGAAAAGTGGGTTAAATTCAAAGGCAAGAAAAACAGAGATAGCTCCTTTGTTAACTTTTTGAGCGCGTCAAACATAAAAGGAGAGAGCAAAGACGAGGCGATTGCAGAGCTACTTTCAGCAAAAAAGATTGAGCTATCTGAAGACGGAACTGCTCTGCGTTGGCTAAAGGTGTAATTCAAAAAAAGGTGTCACTCAACGTTCAAAGCAGGGGGGAAACAACGCAAGTACAAGGGTGACACCCCGGTGTCATCCAAATGACACCCCAGAATGTGACACCTCAAGTGACACCTTTTACCCCCAGTTGATGTTAGCCAACGGATTCGCAGTTTCTGTTAATCAGACTGCCACAATCACCGTAACGCTAAGGTGACTAAACCAAAATAAAACTATTAGAAGAAATCAAGGATGAACAACCTAACTGCAACTGAAATATTAAAAGCCAGGGACTGGTTAGCAGAGTGTGTTAATCAAGGCTGCTGGCGAAACATGGAGAATGACGACGATGTGAGAAATTTAAGCGACCAAGAAGTAGTTAACGCAATTATTCGCTACTACGACTACGGCATTGAAGGGTTTAAAAATGATAGCGCTGACTGGGATGTTTACGGAAATTGGAAATTAGGAGAACACACAAATGTTTAAAGCAGTCAAACGCTACCTCACCGCTATCGCTGACCAACAAATCATTGACCAGCGCATCAAAGAGTTATTTGAGATAGAGAAACAAATAGCAACCAAACAAGCGCTTCTGGGAGATGCTAAAGGGGATGTCTTGCAAACATTAACCCACTCCGAACAAATCAAATTGTTAAAAGCGCTGGTAATTCAAAAGGTTGCCAATAACGAGTCTGCGGAGGAAGCGATCGCAGCATTAGCACTAATAGAAAACAAACCACCACACGCTATTAAGCACGACCACCTTTATAGTATCCCTGTGTTATCAGAACTTGGCGACATTATCAGGTGTGGATTTTGGTTGGGAACATTAACTCCTGCGGTAATCGCGCTAATGCTTTGCTTAAATCCAGGTATGTGTAAGCCGATTGGAGGTAGTGCGAATATTAGCCAGGTTTGTAGTGCCGCTCGTGCTTTTGATAAATTCTTCTACAACTACGGAAATGAATAATTCTTTTCGTTGCGACCATTTCCGGTGGGTATTCAGAAAAAACTAGATAAAACAAAACTGTTACACTAAAAACAGTAATGTAACAGTTTTATTTTTAGTCTTGAATTTGCTACAGGCTTGTTCTAGCTTGCTGATTATTTATCGCGTTGCTCCTTATAAAAGATCAGTCATCATAGTCTAGAACACCATTTTGGTTACTAACTCTTTCGTCAAGATTAATTTCACTGGTTACCCATCCTCCTTTACCGTTTCCACATTTAGCGGTCAACCAACCTTGATTACGATCTACTATACCCGCACTCCTACAAGATTTCTGAAAGTTGCCAGGAGGAGTAGCCCATGATAATGCACCGGTGTAGTTAGCGACATAATTTGAAATCAATAAATTAGATCGACGTATTTGACCTTTATTGTTATAGCACTCTGCAAGTAGAATAGCTCTATCGTTATTAAAATCAACTCTAATATTACTGCACGTTTTTATAAATGCTCCCGCTACTGCTGCATCAGGTTTTATCAAAAAAGTAGTTAAAAACATAAGAGATAAAACACTAACCATTTTTAAAACGTTCTTCAAATCTCTAAACATGGTAAAATACCTTTCAATTTAACAGGGTGTTGAAGATAGAGAATATAAATTCTCATAGCTATACCCTTAAATAGGTTTAAGTGAAACCGACTTATGCACTTGATCTAATAAAAAGTGCTAAAGGTGTGATGAGAGGGATACAACCGGGGTATTAGTACCATTGG